>NZ_JBSHBP010000014.1:0-140461 GCF_053612065.1 Streptomyces sp. NPDC054765
GGCATAAATGCCTCTTTGGGAATTTCTGGCGAAATTCCTCGCCCCAGAATTCGTCTGGCGACGAATTCTCTGTGGTTTCTGCCGGGCCGCTGGCGCGGCCCTTGGTTTAGCGTGTGAATTCGCCTGGCGACGAATTCTAGTTGTGAGGTGGAATGGGGCTTGGGATTTTGCCTGGCGACAAAATTTCTTTTCCTAGGTTTCTGTTAGGCCGCTGGCGCGGTCTTTCTTGTTTTAGGTGGTGTGCGAGTTCTATGGCTCTGTGGTTTGTTGTCGTGATGGGTTGTCAGGTGTGTGATATGCCGTCATGCCTGATGGCATGACTGAGTGTTGAGTGCTGGTGGGTTGGTCCGGGTGGGCCAATGTAGGGGCGTCCTGGGGTGTGACTGCTGTAGGGGTTGAGATTGGTGGCCGGTATTTGGCGCTAGTGTCCCTTGGGCCGTTCCCCTGGTGCCGGCGCCTGTCGGCGCCGAGTGATGTCACATCCCGGTGGACGGCGCAGCTGGGGTGTTGGGGGTGTACTCCGGTGGTTGAGGCCGGGGGTGCCTCCTCTTTGTAGGTGGCGATGTTGCCTTGGTGTGAAGGCGGTGTCTCGGCGGGCGCCTGACGGCGCTAGCGGTGGACGGTTATGTCCCTTGTCTCTGCTCTTCTGGCCCTCTGTTGGATCTCGGATGGGGTGTCAGTTGTAGTCCTGAGACGCTCAGGTGACGTGTGTCTAAGGCAGAGGCCTGAGGATCGGGTTAAGTTTGCAATATGCGGAACGGCTGGCTGGGGAAGGGGTGCCCTGGCCGATGGCCAGGGTTGGTGGGTGGCTGCGGTTGTGCGCTCGCGCTGGGGGTGTGGCGGCAGTAAATCTGTGTGGGCGAGCGGCTCGAAATTCCTTGGAGCAATTCTAGGGGTATCGCTCCTTTTCTTCTGCCCGTGTCGTCACTTTCTCCGACCCGGTCGAGATATGAGACGAGGGTGGGGTGGACTTGTTTGTCGTGGGCGGGATTTCAGTGCTTCTTTTGATCGATTCAGGAGAGGGTGTCAGAAGAGTGGTTCGCGGGTTGGGAGACTGATATTTATAGTGGCGGGTTTTGCGTTGGGCTTCCGTGGGGCGGTACGTCTGGATATTGGGGAGTAATTCTGTCTGGGGTGCATGTGCGGGCATCCATTGGGAGCTATTGGGGATGGTCGGGATAACAGGGGGCGAGGCGCAGGAGAAAGTGGAGGGTGCGGTATCCGGCGGGGGGCGTAGGCGGGTGCGGAGGCAAGGGTGGCAGCAAGGAAGGAGGAACAGGGCGGCGCTGTAAAAGGCGAGGGCTGTATGGCCGATGGTGGAGGTGAGCAGGAGGGGGACGGCTGCGGTGGTGAGGTGGCCAGGGCGGCGCCGGTGGGTGAGGGTAGGCGAGCATAGGGGCAGCTCCTTCGGTTCGACTGACCCCTGGCAGCCCGATGGCTGAGGGATGTTGACGCTCAGTCAACCAGGCTGGTTGTCGGCGGTTTGCGGGTGCTTCGCGGGGCTCTAAGGTGTTGCGGCGCGGTGCGGGGAGAGCTCGGTGGGGTCGGATCGGGAGCTGATCGAGCGCCTGGCACGCTCGGCTGGACGGTGTCGGCTGCACAGTTGGAGCGATGCGGCGACTGGGCTGCTGCCGGCGCATGTACAGCGGTGGCTGGGGCGTGGTTCGGTGTCGGTGCTCCAGGAGCCCATGGTCGAAGCGACACCGGACGCCGCCGCGCCATATCCAATGACGCCAACCACGGATGCCCGGCGCACATGCTCGCCAGGTCCTGGCTCCTTAGACCACCATGCTGCTCGGGCCGCCCGCCAAGGTACGGGCGGCCACCCCGGTGTCCACTGGTGCTCCCCTCTGGGCGGCTGCCGGCGACACCAGCTGGTGCGGACGCCGAGCACCCCAGCCCGCTCCCGCCGCCGCGCGATCCGCTCCCGGCCGCCAGGGAAAGAATCATCCCCCAAATTTGCTAAGCGCGATTACTCGAATTCTTGGGTTATTTGATTGAGGATTTATAACTGCTTCCTCTTTCTTTTTGCGCGATTTTGTAGCGTGACCTGCTGCGCTTGTTTCGGAGGGGGTGCGTAGCGGGGCTCCGGGCGCTGGAGCGCGTGCGTCGCCCGCACGGAGGGGTCATAGGCACTGGTCCGCGAGCCGGACGGGGCGGCCCCGCCCTAATTGACGGACCGTCAGCCCACTAGGGTGTGTTGAGATTTGCAATATACGATTCCTCAGGCGGTAGAAGATGCCTCTCGGTGCTGTGCATGCAGTCTGGGTCGCGGGCGACGCCAGGATCGCCCAGTAGGTCAAGGACGCCACCGAGGCTCATAAGAAGCTGCGAGCCCAGCGGATGGCCGACCCTCAGTGGCACACCTTCGGCCTGCGCGGTTCCGCTGCCGCGCACCGGCGGGCATCATGGCGCTCTGAGGTCCAACGCCAGTGAAAGTCAGGCGAGTTGCTCGACGCCAAGGACGTCCTCGTCGAATATGGCGTGCGTGAGGAGATGCGCTCGCGGGGCTGGCACCACGCCTGGGATCAGGGCCGGTGGCCCGGATCGCGCGACCGCGGACTGGACGGCTACCCCGAGCGCGTCTCCGCCGGCCTCGTCGCCCAGGTCGTCGCCGCCTGCTGGCACACCTCGCACCCGGCGATCGAGCGACTGCGTGCCTGGCGCGAACTCCACCCCAGCATCACCCCGCCCCGCTACCAGCTCGACCATGAAGGCCGCCGCCAACTCACCGGGCCACTCGCCCAGTACATGCGGCTGGCCAACCAGGTCACCACCACCGTCACCAGCTGGCGAGCCGGCATCACCCAGGCCCACACCCTCATCCCCCACCAGCCAACACCGCCCTGACCACTACTCAACTCGCTGTCGGCAAGCTTTAGCAGAAGCACCTGACCGCCAGCATTTCTGACAGGAGATCAGCTGGTTGGCGCTCGCGGCCGTCGAACCGTCCGCCAGTGGCCGCACGGCAGACGTCGTGCTGAACAGCGCGCGGGATAGCCTGGCGGTCACCGTCGATCTGCTCTACACGTCCTCGACCTGGACTCCTGCATCGCCGCGGAACTGGAGGAACTCGCCGAACGGGCCGTCCCGCTGGCCACGTTCTGCGCCCGGTACGAGCGATTCGACCCGGGCGGCTTCACGGGGTCTTCGTCGCTGGGCTCGCGTCAGTACGGGCCCGCGCATAATTCTGGGCCTTGGATTGCGACTACAACGACGGTAGTCCCCCGCCCGGTAGATCCTCCACCGCGGGGCATTCAGTCTGCAACGCGGCGCGGGCGCGGGATCCAGCGCATGTCGAGTGCTTCGAGAGCGTTGAGCTGTTCCTGTGTCAGCTGCTGCGGACTGCGTCGCTTGTCGGCGATCCACCGTGCCAAAGGGAAGCCCTCCTGGCTGCGTACGTTTCCGTAGGGGACATTCGGGTGTCGGTGTCCGCGCCAGAAGGTGCGTGCTGCGCGCAGTCTTCGGGCGAAGGCCCGTTCCCGGCGGAATGCTGCGCAGTCGTGGCACAACTGCTCGACGCCGCCGTCCTGGCACAGGCTCCCGGGCGCCAGGCCCGAGCCCGTTCCGCCGACGGAGCCCTGGGCCTGGCCTCCTGCCCAGCACTTGGCAACCTCAGAACAGCTCGCGGGACTGGCGCTAGTCGCTCACCTCTCCCCCGGCAGCGTGCACGGTGTCATCGAGGCGGACCGAATCGGGCGCGCGTGCACAGTGCCTCCCGGTGTCCTGGTCGAACACTCGGCCGCCTAGTCGCCGCCCGGGCAGTGGACTGGTGGTCGTATGACCCGCGGTCGGAGGACATCACCTGGGCCCTTGGGCCCGCGTTGGCCACGCGGTATGCGACGTGGTCGCCCGGTGCGACCCTTCAGCTGAGTGAACCAGAGGCTCTTCGGATCCTCGTCCGCCAGGTCCTTCTCGTGGGCCGTGCCCGCTTCGGCCGGCTTCGGGCGGTGTCCTTGGTCGGCAGCCGTACGCGGCCGGGTGATCGCGACGCGGTGGGGTGGCTGGCTGGGGGGCCTACCAGTAGGCGACTCCCCGTCGCGAAGTGCAGCCAGCACCACCGCAGTTGGGGCGCTGGCCTCACTGTTTCTTTCTGTTCCGCGGCCGAGCCTTAAGGGGTCGGTTGACCGGCCCTTGACCGGCATCGCGCGAGGAGAGGAATGCCGCCATGGCGCATCTGACGAGAAATACGAGCATGAGCCTGGACAAGCGTCCTCGCCCGCGCATGCTGTGCCTCAGCACGATCGGGAGTCGCGAACCACGTCAGCGGGACCGTGCCATTGACGGGCTGCGGGCGTTGGCGCTGCTTGCCGTGCCGACCGGCCATTGGCTCATCGGCGGGTTTGTGCGCGACAGCAACACCTCCCTGCACAACGCCAGTCCGTTATCCAGCTTCGGCCCGCTGGCGCCCCTCACCTGGGTGCTTCAGATGCTGGGGATCTTCTTCCTGGTCGGTGGCTATGCCTCCGTTTTGTCGTTCCAGCGGGCGGCCGAGCGGGGCGAGTCGACGGGCGTGTGGGTGCGGGGCCGGCTGGCCCGGCTGTTGCGGCCCGCCGTCGGGGTCACCGCGGTGTGGGCAGTGCTGGCGCCATTGTTGTGCGTGGCCGGAGTCCCTACGACGACTGTGCGTACAGCGGCGACGCTGGTTGTCCAGCCGCTGTGGTTCGTGTGCGTGTATGCCGTGGTGACGGTCCTGACGCCGTACTGCCTGGCGGCCAATCGGCGTCTCGGGGGCTGGGCGGCGGCGCCGCTGGCGGCGACCGTCGCCGGCGTGGACTTTCTGCGATACGGCCCGTTCGCCGACTCGATACCGGGTGGGGTTGGCCTGATCAGCCTGTTCCCCGGCTGGATGTTCGCGTATCAGCTCGGTGTCTCCTGGGGGGAGAAGCGGCTGGGACGGCGGGGTGCCTGGCTGCTGTTGGTAGGTGGCGCGGCGTTGTTCACCGTATTGCTGATTGTGTTCCACTATCCGGCGAGCATGGTCGGCGTGCCGGGCCAGGACCGTACGAATTCACATCCGCCGTCGCTGCTGGTCATAGCCCTCGCCGCGACACAGTCGGGCGCCGCGATACTCCTCCGGGACCGTATCGCCGCGCTGCTCGAACGGCCCGCGCTGTGGGCACCGGTCTCGGCCGTCAATCTCTCTGCGATGACGATTCTGTGCTGGCACCAGACCGCAATGGTCGCCACCGCACTCCCGGCGTCGATCCTCGGTACGGTGCCCGGCCTGACCACCTCGCCGGACTTCCCCACCTGGATGCTGACCCGCCTGCCCTGGCTTCCGCTCTTCGCCGCCCTTCTCATCCTCATCTCACAGGCCGCCCGGAGGTTCGAGACGCCCTGGACGGGCGTGACCCAAGGCCGCCGCATACTCGCGGGGGCGCTGGCGGTGGGCTTCTCCGCCTTTGCCCTCGGGTTGGTCTGACGACGAACAGATCACGTGGATCAAAAACTCGGAGGTCCGTCCGTCTCGGTTGGCGAGGCCGGACGGACCTCCGCGCTTGTGCGCGTGTGGTAGCCGTTCAGGCTCCCATGGCCTCCACCAGGCTGCGGGGGCGCAGATCTGTCCAGTGTGCTTCCACGTAGTCCAGGCACGCCTGGCGGGTGTCCAGGCCGAAGGCGCGGTTCCAGCCTGCCGGGATCTCGGCGAACGCCGGCCAGAGGGAGTGCTGGTGCTCGTCGTTCGTGAGGACGTAATACTGCGCCTCGGGGTCTTCGAACGGATTCGTCATGGGAGCGGTTCCTTACCCTTGAGTAAACGGTTCCGGTTGGTCCCGGCAGGTACTGTCCGGACTGTCGGTGTGGGGGACGTGGCGGCCGTGTGGGCATCGGGCCGGCTCCTGTTGGTTCCCGGCCCGTGAGGCCTTCTCCATGAGCGAGGCGCCCGGTGTCTTCGGGCCGCTGCGAAACTCACCGCCCGGTCCCGGACGTTGATCGTCGTGGTGTGAGCCCGCTACACGGCGGCCCCCTCGTAGTCCGCGAGCCGTCTGCGCTCTGATCCAGACCGGCGCCCGTGCGGTGCGCTGGTGCCGCGAACGCCTGGTGAGATGGCGGACTGTTGAGTCCTGGGAACAGGTCGCCACGTGGCCTGGATGGGCTTGCCACCTGCACAAACACACGAGGTAGGGAAACAGATCGACCTTGTTCCGCGGGTTCCACCGGGCGAAGTCGCATCATGGCGTAGCCCTGGTCGGCCAGGAAGGCATCTTGCTCGCCAAGCGCCGCATAAGCGCCGGCCGCAACCGCGGCGTCGACGATGAAGCCGAACGGATCAAGGCAGCTCAACACGCTGGCCAGGCCCACCGGCCGCAGCTCGTCGAGGACGCCATGGGACAGCAATTCCTGCCGCTGTCCGTGCAGCTGGTTGTCGGCTGCCAAGCCGCCGACGACCTTGCCGCGGCGGTGGAGACGTCTTTCCGCGAGCGCCCGGACGCTGAGAACGGGCTCAGCTACGCCGGCATGGGCGTTCAACTCGGCGCCCGGGTGCACGCCGAGAGGGGCGAAGACCGTCAGCGGTTCACTGATGCCCGCGCACTCACGGCATACGCCGACTCGGCCGCACAGGTCCAGCGGTACCTGTTCCACCTCAGGATCGGCCTGCTCTGCCACTGCCTCCGGAGCGGGCAGCCCTTCGACGAACAGTACGCCGTCGCCTCCTCCACAACCGACCTGGTCGTCGTGGGTCAACTTCTTGGGCATGTGAGAGGTCTTTCAGGTGCGGGACGAGGAGAGAGGCGTGCCAGAAACAGCGGTCCGGGGCAGCGCGGTCAGAGCCGTGGTGAAGGAGTGGACGATGCGGGAGGCCGCGTCCTTGTCGAAGAGTGCCGCGGAATAGATCAGTTCGCCTTCAATGCCCGCCGGTTTGTTGTCGGGGGTGCGCAACTCGCGCAGCTGCAAGAGGAGATCGAGTTCGGTGTGGGCGGGGCGGGTCGGCCGCAGTCGGACGTCGAGGCCTTCCGGCCATGGGTGGTCCTTGGCGGACGGTTCCAGGCGTAGATAGGACAGCGCTGTCTGGAAGAGCGGGTGGCGGTGCGGGGAACGAGCCGGGTTGAGCAGCTCGACCAGTCGGTCGAAGGGGAAGTCCTGGTTTTCATGGGCGGCCAGCAGACGGTCTCGTACGCGACCGATCAGTTCCCGGTGCGTGGGGCTGCCGGAAGTGTCGGTGCGCAGTACGACGGTGTTGATCAGGCAGCCGATGAGTCCGTCCAGGGGATCCGTGTCGCGGCCGCTGAGCGGCACTCCGATGGGGATGTCGTCCCCCGCGCCCGCCTCGGTGAGCGCGGCTGCGAGTGCCGCGTGCAGCACCATGTAGGTGCTTGCCGAGCACTCCCTGGCCACGGCCTCCAGGTGGCTGTGCATCTCGTGGTCGATGCTGAGCGGAAGGGATTCGGCACGGCTGTCCACGGCCGCGCCGCTAGGTGTGAGCGGCGGGCGGGGGTGGGTGGTGGGGAGGGCGAGTTCCTCGGGGAGGCCTGCGAGCGTCTCGGTCCAATAGTGCGCGTGGTGCGCCATCGGGCTATCGGGTATCCCCTCGTGACCGAGTCGTTGTTGCAACTCGACTGTGTAGTCGGCGTACTGTGCCGCCGGGGCGGGCCAGTGTGGCGCCTGCCCCGCCGCGCGGGCCGTGTAGGCGAAGCGCAGATCGCGGTGCAGCGGGCCGGCCGAGTGGCCGTCGAAGGCGACGTGGTGCAGGACGAGAAGGAGTGCGTGCCGAGCGGCGCCCAGTTGGAACAGCCTTGCGCGAAGTGGAAGTTCGGTCCGCAGGTCGAATCCCTGGGCCAGTTCCGCTTCGACCGCCTTGTCCAGGTCGGGGCCAGCGGCGCTGGTGGTCGTACGGAAGTCCAGTGGCGCGGATGCGGCGGGCAGGATGCGCTGCTCCGGCCCGTGTTCGCCGTACGGCAGTACGGTGCGCAGGATTTCGTGGCGGGTGACGAGGTCGTCGAGCGCGGTGCGCAGTGCGCTCGTGTCGAGCACGCCATCGAACTCGAACAGCAGGGGGCTGAGGTAGTTCGGGCGGTCTCCGCCCAGGTAGTTGACCGTCCATAGGCGCGCTTGAGCGGGTGAGAGGGGGATGGGGGTGGTTCTGGGGAGTGGCGCGGCGTCCGTCGACCGCTCATCTGGTCCAGGTGGCTCCTGTGCCGTGTTCGCGATGCGGTGTTCCAGGGCGAGGACGGTGGGCGCCTCGAAGAGGCCGCGTACCGACACTGCGCAGTGCAGGTGCGTGCGGATGCGGCCGACGAGTCTGATGGCGGAGAGGGAGTTGCCGCCGAGCGCGAAGAAGTCGTCGGTGACCGAGACGGCTCCGGGAAGGCCCAGAACGTCGCCGAACATCGCGGCCAGCACCTGCTGGCGGGGGGTGCGGGGCGCGGTGGGCGTCGCATTGCGTGGTGCGGGCAGCGCGGCGATGTCGACCTTGCCGTTGCCGGTCAGCGGCAACGCGTCCAGTTCGACGATCGCGGCCGGCACCAGATAGCCGGGGAGCTTCGCGACCAGGCGGCTGCGCAGCGTGGCGGTGTCGAGCTGGCTTGTGAGCACCACGTATGCGATCAGAGCCTTTCCCGACGGCCCCTCGCCCCGGGCGGTCACCACGGCGGTGCCCACCTCGGGCTCGCGGCGCAGCACCGTCTCGACTTCACCGGGTTCGATCCGGAATCCGTTGATCTTGAGCTGGCGGTCCTGTCGGCCGAGGAAGTGCAGTCGGCCTACCGTGTCCCATCGTCCCAGGTCACCAGTGCGGTACATACGGCTGCCGGGCGGGCCGAACGGGTCGGCGACGAAGCGGTCCGCCGTGCGGGCCGGGGCGCCGTGGTAGCCGTTGGCCAGTCCCTCGCCGGCCAGGTAGATCTCGCCGGGGACGCCCGGGGGTACGGGCCGCAGGGCCGGATCGAGCAGGAGGACGCGGGTCCCGGCGATCGGCGCTCCGATGGGCAGGGCCGCCGCGGCCGCGTCGTCGTCCGCGTCGGCCGCGGTCGGCAGCCCGTTGGGGATCTCGTATCCCAGCGAGAAGGTGGTGTTCTCCACCGGGCCGTACAAGTTGACCACGTGCAGATGTGGGGCGGCTCGCAGGGCGCGTCGCACGGCGACGGGTGACACGACATCGCCGCCGGTGGATATCCGTTGCAGGCCGCGCAGCGCGGCCGGGTTCTGGTCCGCGATGAGATCGAAAAGGCCTGCGGTCAGCCACACTGCGGTGACACCACCTGCCTCGATCACCCGGCGGTAGTCCTCGGCATCCAGATCTCCCGGTGGCGCCACCACGACCCGGCGTCCGGTGAGCAGCGGCATCCACAGTTCGTAGACCGCGGTGTCCCAGGAATGTGGGGAGTGGAACAGCACTCGTGCGTGCTCACCCCCGCGCCATGCGGGGTCGCCCGCCCGGGTCAGGATGTTGCGATGCGTCACCTCGATGCCCTTGGGAAGTCCCGACGATCCCGAGGTGAACATGACGCAGGCGACCGAGTCGGCGGGGATGGCGGTGGGCAGATCCTCCGCGGGTTCCGTGCGGGCCGCGGATTCCGCCGCCGCCAGGTCGTCCAGGACGCGCGGCGCGCCGGTGTGGTCGAGGATCCAGCGGACGCGTTCGGCGGGGAAGTCCCTGTGCAGGGGGACGCAGAGCGCTCCCAGCTTCGCCAGAGCCAGGAAGGCGATCGCCACCTCGGGCGAGCGGTCGAGCGAGACGCCCACCGGTGTGCCGCATCCGGTGCCCTCTCGGGCCAGGTGCCGGGCCAATCGATTGGCTCGGGCATTGAGTTCGCCGTAGCTGACCTCCTGGCCCTCGCACCAGAGCGCCACACGCGCGGGATCCGCGGCCGCCATCGCCTCGTACGCCGCGCCGATGGACCGGGCCGGTGTGGTCGGTGGGGAGGGCACGGCCGACGGGATGCGTGTCGGCGGCTGAGCCGGATCCCCGATGCCGAGGCGGATGACATCCGATTGCTGTGGTGCGGGCATCAGTCGGGTCTGGGCTGTGGGGCGGTGTGTGTCCTGCGCAGTCAGGGCCGCGCAGGCGGCCAGCAGCCGCTCGCGGATGGTCTCGGCGCCGCCGCACCAGGCGAGTTCAGCCGTACGGGCATGGAGGCGGAAGGCGAGTCGGCCCTCGCGAGGGAGTACGGCGAGCGCCAGGGGGTAGTGCGTACCGTCGTGGACGTCGATGGATTCGACCCACACGCCGGAGGCCGGATCGGCGATTGCTGCCGAGTCCAGCGGATAGTTCTCAAAGGCCAGTGTGGTGTCGAAGAGGCTGCCGGTGCCTGCCTCCTCTTCTATGGCGGCCAGTCCCAGGTGCTCGTGCTCCAGCAGGTCGGCGCGCTCCCGCTGGATACGCGGGGCGAGGCTGGACAGCGGTTCGTGCGGCTGAAGGCGCACCCGGACCGGGACGGTGTTGATGAGCAGTCCGACCAACTGCTCCGCGCCCGGGAGTTCGGCCGGCCGTTCGGCGACGGTCACGCCGAAGACGACGTCGTCACGCCCGGTCAAGTGGGCCAGCAGCAGCGCCCACGCCGCCTCGATAACGGAGTTGAGGGTGACGCCCCACTCGGCGGCCCGCTCCGACAGTCGTGTCGTCACCTCCTCGGGGAGGGTGAAGGTGTGCAGCTCTGATGTCTCTGTCCAGCCGTCCCGGCCCGCATTCCCCACGCGGGTCGGCTCGATGCCCGCAAGCGCCGCGCGCCACGCGGTGCGCGCAGCCGGTGTGTCCCGCTGGCCCAGCCACCGCAGGTATCCGCTGTACGGGAGGGCCGGGGCAAGCACCCGGCCTTCGTAGAGGGCGAAGAGTTCATTCAGGAAGATGGGCACCGACCAGCCGTCGAGCAGAAGGTGGTGGTGGGTGAAGACGAGCCGCCAGCGGTTCTCGGCCACGCGCAGCAGGCTGAAGCGCAACATGGGCGGGGCGTCGAGGGCGAAGGGGCGGCGGTCCTGGCGGGTCAGCTCCGCCGCTTGTGCGCGGCGTTCGGATGCGGGAGTGGTAGCTGTGAGGTCGAGCGTCCGCCACGGGACCTCGATGGCCGAGGGCACGACCTGGACGGGCTGTTCCAGGTCGTCGACCAGGAAACTCCCGCTGAGGTGGGGGTGGCGACGCAGTAGGGCGCCGGCGGCGTCGCGCAGCTGTTCCGGGGAGAGTTCGCCGGTCAGGTCGAGGGCTAGTTGGACGAGGTAGGGGTCGTGCCGCGGGCTATGTGCCGGGGTGGTGCAGGCGCCCGTTCCTCGGCCCGGGTCCGTAACCACGCCCGCGTCCGTCTTGGTGTCGCCCTCCAGCGCCTCGGCGCCGTAGAGCGTGTGGAAGAGCAGGCCCGCCTGGAGCGGGGGGAGCGGCAGGAGATCGGCGAAGTCGCCGTGGGTCTCTTGCAGGGATTCCAGTCGCGACTGGTCCACCCGTACGAGGGGGAAGTCCGACGGCGTACGGCCACCGGTCTTTGACGGCGTGCTGTGATGCCGCACGAACGCCGCCAGGACGTCGCGCCAGGAGCCGGCGAGGTCACTGACCGTCTCACCGTCCAGCACTCCCCTGGGCCAGGTCCACACCACGCGCATGCGCGGGCCGTCGGGGCTGTGCTCGACGAAGGCGTCGATCGAGAGTGCGTGCGCGACTGGCAGCGTGGGGTCTGCCTCGCCCCGGAAGCTGCCGGGCTCCGGCTGCCAGTCGCCCGGCTCGTGGGTGTCGAAACGGCCCAGGTAGTTGAAGGCGATCCGGGCGTCGGCCGCGTCGTGCAGCCGTTGTCCGCGGTGGCGGAGAAGCCCGTGGCCGGCGCCCTGGTGGGGGATGGCGCGCAGCCGTTCCTTGACCTGCTTGGTGGCGCGGGCGAGCCCGTCGCCGTCCGTCCGCATCGTGTCCCAGTCCTCGACCCGTGCGTCCAGCAGGACCGGGTGAATCACGGTGAACCAGCCGACGGTTCGTGAGACATCCAGATCGGACAGCCCGTCGAGGTCGATGTCCCGGCCGTGGCCTTCGATGTCGACGAGTACCGGGCCGCCGGCGGGATTGCCGGGCCACCGGTGCAGTGCGACGGAGAGCGCGGCCAGGAGTACGTCAGGCACGGCCGCGTGGAAGTAGTTCGGTACGTCGGCGAGCAGTGCTCCGGTCTCGTTCGGCGCGAGGCTCATGCTGAGCGACTCGGTGCTGCCGACGCGGTCTAGCGCGGGGTCCGGTGTACGAGTGCCGATGGTCCCGTTGGCCTGCGCGAGCATGTTTCGCCACCAGTCCGCTTCGGAACGGAGCTCGGGGCGCTCGGCGGCCGCTGTGAGCGCGTGGGCCCAGGCGCGCAGCGGAACGGGGACCGGCGGCAGTTCGGCGCGCTGCCCGGACACGGCCGCGGTGTGCGCCGCAGCCAGGTCGGGGAGGAGGATCCGCCAGGAGACGCCGTCCACCGCGAAGTGGTGGATGACCAGCAGGAGCAGGTTCTGCCCCGCGCCGTCGAGCCACACGGCCCGGACGACATCACCCGACCGCGGGTCCAGTCGTCTGCGCGCCTCGCGGCGTTGCTCGTCGATGAGCCGGTCCAGACCCGCGCCGTCGGTGATGCCCTCGCGGTCCAGGGAGATCCGGTGCAGACAGGAGGCTGCAGGAACGGCTCCCGGTGGCCGGATGTCGAATCGCCACGGCTCACCCGCCGCGCCGGTCAGACGCAGGCGCAGCGCGTCGTGGTGGTCCAGGAGCTGCTGCAGGGCGGCGCGCAGGGTGCTTTCGGTGGCGGTCTTCGGCAGTCGGCAGACGACCGACTGCGCGAAGCCGTCGGCCGGGCCACCGAGCGAGGCGAGCCAGTCCATGATCGGCATCGCGGGCATCTCGCCCAGCGCGTGGTGCTCGGCGTGACTCGACGGCGCCACGGGGCCCGTGCGGTCGGCGATGCCGGCGAGGGCGCGGACGCTCTGGTGGGCGAAGACGTCCTTGGGGCTGATCAGTACGCCGCTAGCGCGGGCCCGGGTGACCAGTTGAATGGCGAGGATGCTGTCGCCGCCGAGCCGGAAGAAGTTGTCGTCGGGGCCGACGTGATTCCTGCCCAGGATCGAGCGGAAGAGTGACTGGAGCAGTTCCTCGGAGGGGGTGGTGGGGGATGTCTTGGTCACCGCCGGGGCTGCTGGAGCGGGCTCCGGCAGGTTCAGGTGTGCCTCCTCCGCCGCGTCCAGCACCTCGATCGTGTCGTACGGCCGCTCAGGGGCGTCCAGCGCGCCCTCCAGTAGGCGTTGCAGTGCGCGCACGATCAGTTCCGCGGTCTGGCGGTCGAACGCGTCGGCGGCGTATTCGAGGACGCCCTCGATGCTGTGGTCGGTTCGCTCGGTGAACTCGAAGAGCAGCGCGAACTTGGCCATGGAACGGCCGGGGTGGAGCGGGGTGCTGTCGAGGCCGGGCAGGTGCAGTGTGGCCTGTTGCTCCGCGTGCATCGTGATCATCACCTGGAAGAGCGGGTGACGACCGAGTTCGCGCGGTGGGTTGAGCGCCTCCACGACGCGCTCGAACGGCGCCTGGTGGGTGAATGCGGTGATATCGGTGTGCCGGGCGCGGTCGATGACGGTCGCGAATCCGGGGCTGCCGGACAGGTCGGTGCGGAGCACGACGGTCTCCGCGCAGAAGCCGACCAATGCGTCGAGGGCCGGCTCGGCACGGCCTGCGGCCACCGTCCCCACCGGGATGTCGGTGCCCGCCCCGAGCCTGCTGAGCAAGCAGGACACGGCGGCGTGCAGCGCCATGAACATCGTTGCACCGCGCGCGGCGGCCACTTCGGCCAGGCGGGCGCCGAGTTCGGCGTCCAGGGTGAAGGGCACCGTGCCACCGGGGTGTGCGGGCGCGGCGGACGGGCGGTGGTCCGCGGGGAGGGACAACTCCGCCGGGGCGCCGCGCAATGTCTCGCGCCAGTGGGCCAGCTCGGACGACAGTGGGCTGTCGGGGTCGTCCTGGCGTCCCAGGGCTCGCCGCTGCCAGAGCGTGAAGTCGGCGTATTGCAGCGGCAGTCGAGTCCAGGAGGGTGAGTGGCCGGCCGTCCGGGCGGCGTAGGCGGCGGCCAGGTCGCGGGTCAGCGGGTGCAGCGCGTGTTCATCGGCAGCGATGTGATGGATGACGAGCAACAGCACATGGTTGTCCGGAGCAAGCGTGAACAACGTGACCCGCCAGGGGATTTCGGTCTCCAGCTCGAACTCGCGCCGAGTCCGGTCGGACAGCGCCTCGGACAGTCCCCGTTCCGTCGTCTGCGTGACGGTCAGGGGGACGGCGGGGTCATCGAACACCCGCTGGCAGGGTTCGTCGCCCGTGGCGGGGAAGACCGTGCGCAGGCTCTCGTGACGGCGCTGGACGTCGGCGATCGCGGCGCGCAGCGCATCGGTGTCCAGCGGGCCGGTCAGCCGGGCCGCCAGCGGAATGTGGTAGGTCGACTCCTGGCTGCCCAGCCGGTGCAGGAACCACAGGCTGCGCTGGGCGTAGGAGGCCGGTACCCGCTCCGGGCGGAGGCCGGCGGTCGGACGGGCCGTGGATCCCGACTCCGGTGTGGGCGGACCGCCATCGATGAGCGCTGCCAGCCCCGCGGCCGTCGGGTGCTGGAAGAGGTCGCGGACCGAGAGCGTCGTGGGGATCTCGGCGCGCAGCCGCATGACGAGCCGATTGGCGAGCAGTGAGTCGCCGCCGAGCGAGAAGAAGCTCTCGTCGACGCCGAAGGGAGGCGTGCTGGCGGCTCCGGTGCCGGCGTCTCCTCCGGCACGCGCCGTGTCAGCGTCCGGGCCGTCGGTCGCGCCCAGCACCTCGGCGAACAGCCGGTGCACGGTGGTCTCCGGCTCGCCGCGCGGCGCCCTCCCGGCACCCGCTGCGCCGCTCTCCCCCATCCCCCGGCCTGCGGCAATGCCCGCGCCGGGAACTCCCGGGCGGATCGCGCGGAGCTTTCGCTCGTCCAGCTTGCCGTTGACGGACAGCGGGAACGCATCGACCGTGACGAAGGCCGACGGCACCATGTGAGCGGGCAGGATCTGCGCTGCCCGCTCCGCGATGTGTTCGGTGGTCCAGGCGGCCCCTTCCGCCGCGGGGCCTTCCGCCAGCAGGTAGGCGACGAGGCGACGGTCGCCCTGCCCGTACTCCGTGACGAGGACGGCGGCGTCCGCGACACCGGGCAGCTCCGCGAGGCGGGCCTCGATCTCGCCAGGCTCGATCCGGAACCCGCGGATCTTCACCTGTCGGTCGGCGCGGCCGAGATACTCCAGGCTGCCGTCCTCCCGGCGGCGGGCCAGGTCCCCGCTGCGGTACATACGGGTGCCGGGCGGGCCGAACGGGTCGGCGACGAACCGTTCCGCGGTCAGGGAGGAGCGGTGGAGGTAGCCGAGGGCGACACCTGGCCCGGAGACGTACATCTCCGCGGGGATGCCCGGGGGAACCGGGCGCAGTGCCCCATCGAGGAGATGAACGCGCAGGTCCGGCATGGGTTTTCCGATCAGGCTGCCGGTACCGGAGGCCGCCGAGGTGTCCAGCGGCCCGTCGGTGACATGGACCGTGGTTTCGGTGATGCCGTACATATTGACGAGCCGGGGCGCGTCGTCGGCGTGCCGGGAGTACCAGCCGGCCAGCCGCCAGGGTTCCAGCACCTCGCCGCCGAAGATCACATAGCGCAGCGCGAGCTGGGTGCCTCGCTCGGGGCGTTCCGCGTCGGCGTCGGCGAGCTGGGTGAACGCCGAAGGCGTCTGGTTGAGCACTGTCACCCGCTCGGACACCAGGAGGTCGAGGAACTCGGCCGGTGAACGGGCCACGTCGTCGGGCACCACCACCAGCCGGGCGCCGTGGAGCAGGGCGCCCCAGATTTCCCAGACCGAGAAGTCGAAGGCGTAGGAGTGGAAGAGCGTCCAGGTGTCCGCGCGGTCGAAGCCGAAGCGGTCGGTGCTGCCGGTGATGAGCCGGGTCACGTTGTGGTGCGTCACCACAACGCCCTTGGGGCGGCCGGTCGAGCCGGAGGTGTAGATGACGTAGGCCGGGTCGGTGGGGCGGGGGTGGCGCGCGGCGGGCCGGGGGTTGCCGTCCTGCCCGCCCCTCCCGCTGTTCCCGCCGGCAGAGGTTTCATCGGCGTCCGTCAGGATCAGCGGCAGTCCGGGAGCGGCGTCCGCGGTTCCGGTGCGCCGGTCGGTGATCAGCAGGGCCGGCGTCGCATCGGCCAGCGTCGCGGCCAGCCGGTCGGCGGGGTACTTGGGGTCGAGGGGGACATACGCGGCGCTGGCCTTGAGCACCGCGAGGAGGGCCACAACCAGTTCCGTCGAGCGCGGCAGCGCGACGGCGACCAACTGGCCGGGCAGCACTCCCGATTCGGTGAGCCGGCGCGCCAGCCTCTCCGCCCGCGCGTCGAGTTCGGCGTAGGTCAGTTCCTGCCCTCCGCAGACCACGGCCGTCGTGTCAGCCACGGCGGCGGCCTGCCGCTCGAAGAGCCCTACGAGGGTGTCGCCGGTGTCGTGCCGGGCCGCGGAGGTGGCTGACGCCGGCACCCCCGTGGCCCGCTCCGGCCCTCCGCCCGGCCGCAACGCGCCGATCGGCGTCCCGTCCGGAGCCTCGGCCGCAGCAGTCACCAGGTCGAGCAGTCGGCCCAGTTGAGCCTGCGCTTCAGTCGCGCTGTAGTGGCGCTCGCCTGCGTCGACGTCGACGCGCAGGTCCGGTTCGCCATTGTGATAGACGCCGATGGTGAAATCGTCGGTGAGGCCGGGCGAGACCTCGTGAACGGTGGCCTGTGTTCCGGCGAAGTCCAGATTCTGGTCCATCGACATCATGTTGAGCGTCGGGCCGATGAGGCGGCGTTCGCCGAGGACGGAGGATGTGTCGCGCAGCATGTCCTCGAAGCGGTAGCGCTGATGGCGCAGGACCGCGCGGGTCTCCGTCGCGACGGCATGTACCAGGCTCTCCACCGAGGCAGCCGGGTCAACGGTCACCCGGAGCGGCAGCACATTGGAGACCATGCCCAGGGCCTCGCGCTTGAGCGGGCCGCTCCGCGCCGCGACCGCCAGTCCGAGAACGATCTCGCGGCTCCCGGTGTCGGCCTGCAGCGCGATCGCCACTGCCGCCGCGAACAGCGACGGCCAGCGTTCCTCCAGCTCCGCCGCCCGATCCCGCACCCGGTCCCAGCGCCCGCGCTCCAGGCGCGCGCTGCGCCGCAGATGGCCGTGCGCCCCTGGAGGGGGCGATCCCGCGCCGAACTGCGGAGCGTCTGCGACATGGGCGAGCCGGTCCGCCCAGAACGCGGCGTCGGTGCGAAACCGCTCGGACGCGCGGTACCTGCGGTCCTCCGTGACCAGGGTCTCCAGCCGGTCGTAAACGCCCTCCGCGAGGGGCTCACCAGCACACAGCGCGGTGTAGGCGGCGGCGACACGGCGGATGAGGCCGGCCATGGACACGCCGTCGACCAGCAGGTGATGCATCTTGACGCACCACAGATGGTCCGCCGCGCCCGTCTTGATCAGGTAGTGGTCGAAGGCTGGGGCCACCGTGAGATCGTAGGGTGTTCCGTACGCCTCGGCGATGAATCGCTGTGCGGCCGCTGCAGGGTCGTCGCGATCACTGAAGTCCCGTCGGTGCAGTGGGAGTTCAGCATTCGGTTCGAGGATCTGAATGATCCCGTCCGGGGTCCGCTCGAACCGTACTCTCAGCGATTCGCTGCCCGCGACGACAGTGCGGAGCGCCTGCTCGAAGCGCTCCTCGTCGATCGCACCGTGCAGATGGACGTACTGCCCAACGTTGTACCGCTGCCCCGTGGCATCGAGTTCGTGGCCGAACCAGATGCCGGACTGGGCCGCTGTCAGCGGCCACCGCTTCTCCGGTGTGCCGTTGGTGTCCATGCCGTCGGCCATGCCGTTCAGTTCCTCTCGTCCGGGCACAGCTCGGCAGCCAGGGTCCGGCCGATCTCGGCGAGCGATTCGGGGCTGCCCAGGTCCGCGTGGGAGAAGTCGCTGTGGTGAACACGGATGCGGCCTTCGCTGACGTATGGGGTCCACATCCCGGGGTCAAGTACGGGAATGCTGTCCTGTCGGCCGTCGACGCCGTTCTCCGTCCGCTCGTCTTGCCGGGCCTCGAAGAACAGCACATCTCCGGAGAACGTCGCGGGGTGGAAGTTCGCGGCGAGCGCCACGTTGTTGCGGTAGACGTTGCCCATCCCGGTCAGATGCTGTTCCGAGATCCGCGAAAGCATGTTTTCGCTGTTCCGGACGATCTCCAGGAAACGCTCCGGGGACAGCTCGTCGGGCCCCGCCCAGGCCGCGGGACCGGCCGCGATGGGACGGATGCCCGCGAACTCCAGGAGCGCACCGTAGATCGCGCGCTCACCGCCGAACGCCTGGACCGGCGGCAGTTGGGGGATGTCCGCCATGACGTACGAGTCCAGCAATGCGAGCAGCCCGACTGTCTGGCCCTGCTCCTGGAGACGGGTCGCCATGGCGTGTGCGACCATCCCGCCGAACGACCATCCCAGCAGATGGTATGGCCCTTCGGGCTGCACCGAACGGATCTCGGTGACATAGTCCATGGCCATGTCCTCGACCGTGCCGGGGAGTCGGCCGGTACCGTCCAGGCCGCGGCACTGAAGGGCGTAGAGGGGCTGCTCGGTGCCGAGTTGCCGCATCAGCACGGAGTACATCCAGCCGACGCCGCCCGCCGGGTGCACACAGAACAGCGGAGGCCGGTCGCCTGCCCCGGAGGCGGTGGTGCTCGCCGCCGCTCCGGCCGCGGCGTGGACCGGCCGGAGCGGGAGCAGGGTGTCGAAGGCCGGCTGGTGGTCGTCCACGCCGATGTGTTCGACGAGCGAGGCGACGGTCGGCGCGACGAAGACCGCCGAGGTGTCAATCTTCCCTCCCCAGGTGGACTCCAGCCGACGGGCCAGCCGGGTGGCCAGCAGCGAGTGCCCGCCCAGGTCGAAGAAGTTGTCGTCGATCCCGACGGCGGGCAGACCCAGAGTCTCGGCGAACAGGGCGCACAGGTGGCGCTCCTGTACCGTCCGCGGCCCCCGTCCTGCAGCTTTCACGGAGAGGTCAGGATCGGGCAGCGCGGCGTGGTCGGTCTTGCCGTTCGGGGTGCGTGGCAGCGCCGGCAGGACGACCACAGAGGAGGGCACGGCGTGTGCGGGCAGCGTGCCGCGCAGCGCGTCCAGCAGGGTGCCCGGCAGGTGGGCGACGGCGACTGCGGCGGCGGGGTCGTGCACCAGGTCCGCGGCGGAGGTGAGTCCGGCGACGGGGCCGGCTTCGTGGACATCGCGGAACCGCTCGGCGTCACCCGGCACCAGAATCGCGTCGAAGGCGCCCTCGGTGGCCGACGGCGTTGCCAGTACGCGGTAGCCGAGTTCCGCGCCCCGCTCAGTCAGCTTCTCGATGTGCACGCCCCCAGCGTCCGTTGGGAGGTCGAGTGCGCCGATCCTGGTGGTGGGCGGCGCGGTGTCCAGCATCCGCCGTACCGCAATGTCGCGGGCGAGCCGGGTGTCCGGAATTCCACACACCCGCAGGGGTGTCGGGGCGGCGGCGCGCAACAGCGCGGTCAGCTCACCGAGATCGCTGACGTCGGTGTCCCAGCGCAGCCGGGTGACGTCGCGTACGGACACTGCTGAGGCCGCGTCCTTGTGCAGCGTGACGTCGTAGCGGTAGCGGGTCAGTTCGTTGTCGTGGCGGCCGGATTTGAGCCGGATGTCGACGCCTCCTACGGGCGGGCCGCCGTGCGCGCCGAGGGTGGCGAAGAATTCGGGGGCGACGGCCAGTTCCTCGTCCAGCAGGGTGCGCCGGTCGGCGGCGAGGCGGACAGCGGTTACTGGTGTCATGGGCGCCGCGGCGGCGCACTCGGCCGCGGTGAACAGCCAGCCGCGCAGCCGCGCATCGCGGATGTCTCCGAGGAACAGCGCACCGCCCGGGGCCAACAGCTCCAGTGCGCCCTCGATCACGCGGAGCAGATAGTCGCGGGAGGGGAAGTACTGCACGACCGAGTTGAGGATGACGGTGTCGAACGTGCCCTTGGCGAGCCCGGAGAAGTCGTGCGCGGCCTGCTGCCGCACCTCGGTCGTCGCCGCCGGCCCGGGGCTGCGGGCGAGACGCCGGCGCAGTGCCTCGACTGCGGGCAGGGAGAAGTCCGTGGCCAGGTAGTTCTCGCAGTGCGGGGCCACCGCGGCGAGGATCAGTCCGTTGCCGGCGCCGATCTCCAGGACCCGGGACGGCTGGAGTTCAAGGATCCGGCGCACGGTGGCGGCCTGCCACTCCAGCATCTCCGCATGCGGGATGGGGGTGCCGTCGTAGGTGCTTTGCCAGCCCGTGAAGTCCGCCTTGAAGGGCGCCCGTTCGGCGCCCTCCTCCTGGTCGGAATGCAAACTCGCGTAGAGCGACTCCCACTCATGGAGCAGGTCGGATTCGGTGGCGGCGCGGGCATCATGCCCGTCGCGGTCCGCGTTCCCGGGGGCGGCCGCCGCGCCGTGCGTTTCCGGCACCACGTATGCCACGAGCCTGGTGTCGCCCGTGTCGTCGGTCCAGGGCCGTACCGCCGCGCTCGCGACCGAGGGGTGGCGCTCCAGTGCCGCCTCGATCTCGCCGGGTTCGATGCGGTAGCCGCGGATTTTGACCTGCCGGTCGGCGCGGCCGACGAACTCCAGCTCTCCGTCGGCGTTCCACCGGGCGAAGTCCCCGGTGCGGTACATCCGGCCGCCGTCGCCCGCGAACGGGTCCGCAACGAACCGCTCCGACGTCAGCACCGCCTGCCCCAGGTATCCCCGGGTCACTGCGGGGCCCCCCACATACAGCTCTCCCGGCCTGCCCGGGCCGACGGGGCGCAGGGCGGCGTCGAGCAGATGTATCACGGTGCCCGCGACCGGGCGGCCGATCGACACACAGGTGCCCCCGCCGGGGAGTGTGCCGGTGATCGTTGCGACCACCGTGGTCTCGGTCGGGCCATAGGCGTTGACCAGTGGATGGAGTGCCGACCAGCGCGTCGCCAGGTCCGCCGGCAGAGCCTCGCCGCCACACCGGATCAGGGTGCCCGGCGGCAGGCTCTCGCCGGGGGTGAGCACGGCGAGGACGGAAGGCGGCACGCAGATGTTGGTGATGCGTTCCTGGTGGGCGAGGTGTTCCAGGGCGCGGCCCGGCCTCAGCCGGTCCGTGGGCGCCACCACAAGGGTCGCGCCGCTGGTGAGCGCCTCGAAGAAGTCGTACAGGCCCGCGTCGAAGCCCGGTGAGGCGAACTGCAGTATCCGGCTTCCCAGGCCGGCCCGAATCGCGGGTACGGTGCTGTGCAGCACACTGGCCGTGCCGCCGTGCGGGACCACAACTCCCTTGGGCCGTCCGCTGGTTCCCGAGGTGTAGACGAGGTAGGCCGGGTGTGCGGGGAGCAGTGGAGCAGGTCGCAGACCGTCGTGGAGCGGTGTGCCGGAGCGGCCGGCGATCGACTCGGCGGTCCGGGTGTCGTCGAGGACGAGCAGGTCGCTGCGGCCGGGCAGTGGGGCCGTCGCGGCGTGCCGCCGGTCCGTGATCACCACGGTCGGGCGCACGTCGTCCAGCATCAGCTGAAGCCGCTCGCAGGGGTATTCCGGGTCGAGCGGGACGAAGGCGGCACCCGCCTTGAGCACCGCGAGCAAGGAGACGGTCAGCCCGACGGAACGCGGCAGCAGCACCGCGACGCGTTTCTCCGGTCCCGCGCCGCGGGCAATCAGTTCCCGGGCGGCCTGGTTGGCCCGCGCGTGCAGCGCGGCGTAGCTCAGCTCGGTGCCGGGGCCTGCCTCGTCGCCGGCCAGCCGCAAGGCTACCGCGTCCGGGGTTCGGGCCGCCTGCGCGTCCAGCAGCGAGGTGACGGTGACCTGCGGCACCGCGGGGGCGCCGCCCCGGTACGCGGCCAGCGTGGCGTGCTCGTCCGCATCGAGCAGGTCGAGCCCGGCGAGCGTGGTGCCCGGGGCGGTGGTGAACGTCTCGACCAGCCGCAGCAGTCTGCGCAGCATGCGTTCGACGACGTCCTCGCCGAACACATCAGGCCGGTAGAGGAAGTTGAACTCCAGTCGGCCGTCCCGCGGGATCGCCATCAGCGACAGCGGGTAGTGGCCCGCCGTTTCGCTGCTGGCACCGGTGATCTCCATTCCGGGCAGCGCCGCACGCAGGTCACCGGCGGGCGGGAAGTTCTCGTACACCATGACGGTGTCGAAAAGTTCATCGGCGTCGACCGCGCGCTGAATCTCGGTGAGGCCGATGTGGTGGTGCGCCAGCAGACGTGTCTGCTCCTTCTGAACGCGCTGGAGCAGGTCGCCCAACGATTCTCCGGGCGCGATCCTGACCCGGACCGGCAGGGTGTTGATGAGGAATCCGACCATCGACTCGACGCCGGGCAGCTCGGGCGACCGGCCGGAGACGATCGCGCCGAAGAGCACATCCGTGCGCCCTGTCCACTCCGCGAGCAGCAGCCCCCAGCAGCACTGCATGAGCGTGTTGACGGTGATGCCGTGATGTCCGGCGAACTTCGCGACCGCGTCCGACTGTTCCTGCGTCATGCTGTGCATGAGCCGGGCGGGCCACACCGACGCACGGTGCACGCCGGACGGGGCAAGCAGCGTCGGCTCCGGCGCCCCGTTGCCCTGGGCACTGTCGCCCAGGGCGTCACGCCACACCCGGAGCGAGCCGTCCCGGTCCTGGCGGAGCAGCCAGCCGAGGTAGTCACGGTAGGGAGTGGGTTCGGGCAGCCCGTCCGGGCCGCTGTAGAGCGCGAACAGCTCCGGCAGGAAGAGCTGGTTGGACCAGCCGTCGAGCAAGATGTGGTGGGCGGTGGCCAGCAGCCGGTAGCGGTCGGCGGCCAGCCGCATCAAGGTGAAGCGGATCAGCGGCGGATCGGCGGGGTCGAACCGGGTGGCCCGGCCCGCGGCGAAGATCCGGTCGGACTCGGCTTGCTGGTCACGCTCGGACAGCCCGGTCAGGTCCACCTCCGTGACGTCCGGGCCGCGTTCGGGGATGATCTGTACGGCGCGTCCGGTCGGCAGTTGTAGGAAGCCGGCCCGCAGGTTGGGGTGGCGGCGGCACAGCAGATCGCACGCCCGGCGCAGCGCGGGGACATCGAGGTGTCCGGTCATGTCCAGCGTCATCTGCATGACGTAGGCGTCCTCGCCCTGCCGGTCGTACTGACCGTGGAAGAGCAGCCCTTCCTGGAGCGGGGAGAGCGGCAGCACGTCCTCGAGGGCGGGGTGCCGCGCCGCGAGCCAGCCATGCTCCTGCGCGTCGAGCAGGACCAGCGGCTCGTGGTGCGAGGCGGAGGCCGGCCGCCCCGCAGACGCGATAGCGGGGCCGGGTGACGGGGTCGCCGCACCCGCCGCGGGAGCTGTACGCGCGGGGGCGTCCGACCCCGGTGGCACGGTGCAAAGCGGCACCGCGACCTCGGCCAGCCCGGCCGGGGTCTTGCGGTCGAAGACGTCCTCGGGCGAGATCACCAGTCCCGCCTCCCGGGCCCGGCGGACCAGTTTTATGGAGCGGATGCTGTCGCCGCCGATCGCGAAGAAGCTGTCCTCCGGGCCGACGGCGACCCGTTCCACCACCTGGGCGAAGACCTTCCGTAGCGTCTCGAGGGGGTCAGACGGCTCGGCGGGTTCGGGGCCGTCGGCGTCGGAGAGCTGCGCGGCGCGCTCCTGGAGAGCCGCCCGGTCGGTCTTTCCGTTGGGGTTCAGCGGCAGCGCGTCCACGAAGACGATCGCGGACGGTACCAGCGGGTCCGGGAGGTCGGCGCGCAGCCGTTGGCGGACCGCTTGCGGATCGGGCAGCTGTCCGTCGGCGGCGACGAGGTACGCGGTCAGCCGCCGGTCGCCCTCGCCGTCGTCGGTCGCCACGACCGCGGCGGCCGCCACCTGGGGCAGCGCGCCGAGCCGGGCCTCGATCTCGCCGAGTTCGACCCGGTACCCGCGCACCTTGACCTGGTTGTCCGTGCGGCTGACGAACTCCAGCGCGCCGGCCTCGGTCCACCGGGCCAGGTCGCCCGTGCGGTACATGCGGCCACCGGGGCCGCCGAAGGGGTCCGCGATGAAGCGTTCCGCGGTCAGACCCGGGCGGTTGGCGTATCCGCGGGCCAGGTAGTCGCCAGCCAGGTACAGCTCGCCGGTGTGCCCCGGGGGCACCGGGCGCAGTGCCGCATCCAGGACGTGGCAGCGGACGTTGCCGACGGGGGTGCCGATGGGTGGCGGCGCGGCGGAGTCCGTGACAGTCGCGGTACGGTTGCCGGCGTCTTCGGGTGTCTGGGGCGGGCAGCGCCAGGACGTCGCGTAGACGGTGACCTCGGTCGGCCCGTAGATGTTGTGGACCGTCGCGCCGGGGGCCCGCTGCTGCACCTCGCGGACCAGCTCCGCGGGGAGCGGTTCGCCGCAGAAGACGTAGTGGTCCGCGCGCTCGTGCACCCACTTCGCCCCGGCGACCTTCCGGTAGACCGAGGGCACGGTGTTGATCAGGCTGCCCGACCAGTCCGGGACCTGGAGCAGCGAGAGCAGATTGCGCACGAGATCGACGCTGCCGCCGAAGAGCAGGGGAACCAGGATCTCGAACACCGACATGTCAAAGCTGAGCGACGTCGCGCCGAGCACCCGCGAGAAGGCCTCCGTGCCCAACTCGTCGGCCGACCAGCGCGCGAAGTTGTGCACGGCGCGGTGGGTGACGACCACCCCCTTGGGCAGGCCGGTCGAGCCGGAGGTGTAGATGACGTACGCCGCGTTGCCGGGCCGTACCGGGTCCGGCTGCTCCTGCGGATCGCCCGGCCGGGCGGCGAGTTCGGCGACGGTGGCGAGGTCGTCGACCAGCACGCAGGGCGGTGCGCCCGCGGGCAGCAGGCCGGCCAGATCACCCCTGGTCAGCACGGCCTTGGGCCGCGCGTCACCGAGGAGGAACGCGATCCGCCCCGCCGGGTATTCGGGGTCGACCGGCAGGTACGCGGCGCCGGACTTGAGCACCGCCAGTACGGCGACCACCATGTCCGGCGTACGCGGCAGCATGACGGCCACCAGTTCCTCCGGGCCGGCGCCCCGGCGCGCCAGGAGCTCGGCGAGCCGGTCGGCGCGCTCGTTCAGCTCGGCGTAGGTGAGTTCCAGGCCCTGGCCCCGTACCGCGACTGCCTGCGGAGTGCTGCGCACCACCGCCGCGAATTCGGCGGTGATCGTCGACTCCGGTACGGGCCGCGCAGTGGCGTTCAGCTCCTGCCCGACCAGGCGCAGCTCGTCCTCCGTGGCGAGGTCGAATCCGCCGATGGGCGACTCGGGCCGGGCCACCAGCTGTTCCACCAGTCGCGGCAGCCGGTGTCCGCCCGCGCGGCTGCCCGGGTCGGCGGGGCCGGTGGCGGAGTCGCGTATCTCCATCCTCCATCCGCCGTCCGCCGTCTCCTGGGCGCGTACGAACAGCCCCTCGCCGGGCGTGCCCCAGGTACGGGCGACGGTGAATCCGGAACCGGCCACGGGCCCCGGAGCGGGCTCGAAGGCGGCAATGGCGCCGTACCCGGCCGGCGCGCTCCAGGGCAGGTCCGCGTCGGCGAGGAAGCGGTGCCGCCGGGCACGGCGCAGCGCGAGTCCGGCCCGCTTGGCCACCGTGCTGAAGCTCAGGTCCGGGGTGACGGTGAGCCGGATCGGCACAAGGGTGCCGGGTCGGGCCGCGTCGCCGCCCGGGGTGCCCGGGTCCGTCCCGGCCGCCGTCCGGTGGCCGAGCACCAGGTTGCGGGAGCCGGTGAGGCGGTGAGTATACACGGCCAGCGCGGCCAGCAGCACGGCGGCCGGGCCGCCGCCGCTGCGCCGCGCGGCGCGGGCAAGGTCCCCGGCGCCGAGGGTCGAGCGGTGACCTGCGTTCCTCACCGGCCGCTTCGCCGAACTCCCGTGAAATACGGGTGACTTCGGCTCGGGGCCTGGCGCGCCGGCGAGCAGCTCGCGCCAGTAGCGGTGGTCCGCTGCTCGTTCCGGCGACCGCCGGTAGGCGGCCTCCTCCGCGAGCCGGGCGGTCAGCGGGTGGCCGGGGGCCGGGCGGGCCTGCCGCCCCTCGACCAGCGAAGCGTAGTGCTCGCCCACTCGTTCGGCGATCGCGGCCATTCCCGCCTCGTCATTGACCAGCCGGTGGTAACGCTGGAACCAGCCGAGCCGGTCTCCGGGCAACCGAAACACAGCCAGGCGGTAGGCCGGGCCCGCGCCGAGGTCGAGAGGGCGAGCGCGTTCGGCTTCGATCCATGCGTCGACCGCCGGGTCCCCGGCTGCGGGGGCGGTCCGGAAATCGAGGTCGAGGAGGTCGATGGGCGGTTCCGGGTCGGGCGACGGCAGCTGCACGGGGCCGTCGGTGTACCACCGGAAGGTGACGTGCAGGCCCTCGCACTCGCGTACCGCACGCACTAGCGCCTCGCGCAGCAGGTCCGGCCGCGCCGGCTGTGGTCCATCGGCCCTGAGATACTGTGCCACGCAGTCGGTTGCGTTCTCCCGGCCGTCCAGGAGAACGGAGTGCTGGGCCGCGCTCAGCGGCAGCGGAACAGAAGTGGTCATGTTTTCCTCGCCGCGAGTACTGATGTGGCTGACGTTTCGTTGGCGTCCTGGTCGATGTACTGGATTGCCACCTCGTGGACCGGCAGGTCCGGCTCGTCCAGCAGGCCGCCGAGCAGCAGCCTGAGATCGGCGGCCAGCGCGGCGGCCGTTGTCGTGTCGAAGAGTTCGGGGGCGAAGGCCAGCCAGAGGGTCGGGCTGTCGCCTGCGCCGGGCCGCCACGACAGGCTCATCTCGGCGCCCGCACCGCCCTCGGCGAACGCCGCCTCGCCGGGCAGCCGCAGACCGTCGCAGCGCACCCGCGGGCCCGGTGTGCCGGTGGGCAGGGGTGGTTCAGCGGCCGACAGTGCGTCGCTGACCCTGTCGATCAGCGGCCCGAACGCGGGCTCGTCGGACAGCTCGATCCGCACTGTGCCCGTCGGCGTCCCCAGGGTCACCTCGTCCTGTCCGCAGACCCAGGCGAGCAGCACCACCCAGCCGGCGAGGAGCGCGGCCCGCAGGCAGGTATCCGCGTCATCGCCGCCGCCCGCGCACCGTGCCGCGAACGTGCGCAGCCCGGCGGTCAGTCCGGCGTCCAGGGGCTCGCTCACCGCGTCGCTCAGGGCGATGGGTGATCTGGCTGGCGGGCGCGGCCGGTCCGCCGGAATCATCAGCTCCGGGGCGGGCGGGGGGACGGATGCCGTCGCCGGGGTGGCTCCGGTGTCCGGGAGCAGCAGCTGGGAGAGCAGACGATTGCCGACGTCCGCCGCGGCGAGCTGGCGCAGCAGCCCGGCATACGCGTCGGTGAGTTCGGCGGCCGTATCGGCGGAGAATAGTTCCGTGCTGAACTCCAGGCAGGCATCCATCTCCTCGTCGCCCTCACGGTCCGATGTGACCAGGGTCAGATCGAACTTCGCGGTGCCGGCCGGCATCCCGCCGAAGAGATTGGCGGCCAAGTGGCGCTCGTCGAAGAAGCCGACCGCGGCGCCGTCCATCTGCTGGACCGGGGGCAGGTCCTGGTGCACGTAGAACACATCGAACAGCGGGGCGCGGCTCAGGTCGCGCTCTCCGCCCAGCGCATTGACCACCCGGTCGAACGGGATCTCCTGGTGCTCCAGCGCCTCCAGGACGATGGTCCGTACGTTCCGGAGGAAGTCCCGCAGCCGTGGGTCGCCGGACAGGTCGGCGCGTAGTGCGACCGTGCTGTTGAAGAAGCCGATCAGGCCCTGGAGTTCGGGCCGGTTGCGTCCGGTGGTGGGGGTGCCGACGACGAGATCGCGCTGTCCGCTGTAGCGCGCCAGCAGCAGATAGAGGGCGGCCAGCAGCACCACGAACAGCGTCACCGACTCGCGCGCCGCCAGCTGCCGCAGTTCGCGCATGACCGGCGCGGGGACGGTGAACGCACGCAGGTCGCCGGCGAAGTTCTTGCGCGCCGGGCGGGGGTGGTCGGTCGGCAGCGTCAGCTGTGGCGCGCCGGTCAATGTGTTTGTCCAGTACGCCAGTTCACCGTCCAGGGCAGCGGACTCCAGGAGGTCACGCTGCCAGCGTGCGTAGTCGCGGTACTGGACGGGGAGCGGGTCGAGCCGTGGCGGTCGGCCGGCCCGGCGTGCCGCGTACAGCTCCGGCAGCTCCCGCTGGAAAATCTTCGGTGAGCCGCCGTCGTTGACGGCATGGTGCATGGTGATCTGGAAGACGTGCTCGTCCGGGGCCATCCGGACGACGAGCACCCGCACCAGTGGGTCATTCGCGAGGTCGAAGCGGTGTTCCGCTGCCTCGCGCACCAGCTCCCGGGCGGCGGCCCGCGGATCGGGCGCGCGGGACACATCGGCGTACCGGAAGAAGTCACCGAGGTCCGGGCGGATGCGCAGCGTGGGCGTGCCGTCGATCTCGACGAAGTTGGAGCGCAGCACCTCGTGCCGGGCGGCCAGGTCCTCCCACATGCCGCGCACCGCGGCGACATCGATGGAGCCGCGGACGTGGCTGACCATGGGCAGGTTGTAGAGCGTGGTGTCCTCGTCGAGCTGGTGGTGGAACCACATCCGCTCCTGGCCGAAGGACATCACGAGGCCGGATTGCGGAGCCACCGGGGGCACCGTCCCGGTGGGCGGGCCGGCCGCGACGGGGTCCTTCGGTGATCTGAGAAGGTCGGCGAATTCGGCCACCGTGGGGTGGTCGTACACATCCATGAGGTTCGGCCGGAAGCCGTAGTGCGCCTCGATCCGCTCGACGAGTTGCAGCGCGATGATCGAGTTGCCGCCGAGCGCGAAGTAGTCGGCGTCGGGGGCGATCTCGGTCTCGGAGCTGAGCAGCTCGGCGAGGACCGTGCGCAGCCAGGTCGTGGGATCGGCGGGCTGCGAACCGGGCTCCGTTGCGCGTTCCGGGGGTGCCGCCGGGGCGTCGAGCTCCGCGGTACCGGACAGGGGGATATCGGGTGTGGACCGCGCCGCCTGCGCGACGGCCGGAGCCACGGGTTCAACCGGTCCCGTCCGGACCGGGTCCACATCCGCCCAGCAGCGCGTGCCGTTGATCGGGTGTCCCGGCAGACGCACCCGGCGCGGCGGCCGGTCCGCGGCCGGGCCCGCCTCCGGTCGGCTCACCGCGCGCCAGTTCAGGTCCACGCCGCGCTCGTAGAGCGCACCGAGCACGCCCAGCAGCCCGCCGCTGTGCTCGGAGGCCGTGAGCACCTCGGCGTTCCTACGCCCGTCGAGGTGCTCGGCGAGCAGTGCGCCGAGGCTGCCGTCGGGGCTCGGTTCCACGAACACCACCGGTCCGTCGGCCAGCAGCCGGTCCGCCGCCTCGATCAGTCTTCCGGCGTCGGCAGGTGCGGCACCCTCACCCGCCGCGAGCTCACGGCTGTCCCGCTCGGTGAGCTCGCCCCGCAGGTAGCGCGCCGCATAGCGCGATGTCCCGGCACTCAGCACCGCTTCGATGCGGACCCCGCAGCGGAGCATCGCAGCGTGCATCGCCAACTGTCCTGCCAGTACGCAACTTTCCGGCGTCGGGGCGGACAACTCGTCGGGCAACGTCACGGGTTCCACACCCACGGGCGGCGCGTCGGGTGAGAGCAGCAGCGCGACCGCAGGCACCGCGGGCCGGGCGACGCCCCGAGCAGTCTCGTTGCCCGGAGGCATCTGCGCGGCCAGCCAAGTTGCCTGAGCGGCGAGTTGTACGGCCAGTTCCTTCGTGTCCCGGGCTCGTACGGCGATGCGGTGCTCATGGTGCGTGCGCCCGCTGTTGAGCGTGAAGGTGACGTCCTCGAAGCGCTGCCGGCCGTCGCGCAAGGTGGTCCCGAGGCTGGCGCAGAGCCTGGCCAGTGCGGCCCGGCTGCGGGCGGAGACGGCGACCAGCGCGGGTGCCGAGGGGCCGTGTCCCACCCGGCCCGGATCCTGATCCGGCCGTTCCGGTGGCTGTTGCACCACGCAGTGTGCATTGATGCCGCCGAGGCTGAACGAGTTGACGCCGGCGAGCCGATGCCGTCCCTCTCCTGGCTCCTCCCACGGCCGGGTCTCGGTGACGACCTCCATCCCGGCGGCCGCGAGATCGATGCCGCCGGTGGCGCGTGCGAAGTGCAGAGAGGGATAGAGCTCGCCGTGCCGGACGCTGAGTACGGCTTTGATGAGCCCGGCGATCCCGGCGGCGTGGTCCAGATGCCCGATGTTCGTCTTCACCGAACCGATCGGCAGCCGGGCGGTCCCGCTCCGCCCCGGCCGCTCCCGCCGGCCCGCGAACGCCGTCGTCAGTCCCTCCAGTTCGACCGCGTCGCCGAGCCGGGTGCCCGAACCGTGCGCCTCCAGATATCCGGCGGACGCGGGATCGGCGCCGGCCGACTGCCATGCCTTCGCGATCACCTTTGCCTGGCCTGCCGCGCTCGGCGTGCTGATGGTGGCGGCCGCGTGCCCGTTGTGGAGGGTGGCGCTGCCGCGGATCACCGCGTGGACGGGGGCGCCGTCGGCGAGCGCCCGCCGTACCGTGGTCAGCAGGAGTACGGCCCCGCCCTCGCCGGATACGGTGCCGTCCGCGTCGGCGTCGAACGCCCGGCAGCGGCCGGAGGGCGACACCAGTTCGTCCAGCCCCTCGGCGTCCCGCGCGGGCAGTCCGCCGGAGCGGACGCTGACCCCGCCCGCGATGGCGTACTCCGCGTCCCCCGCGGTCAGTTCGCGGCTCGCCTGGTGGACGGCGATCAGTGAGCCGTTGCAGCCGGAGTCGACCGCGTAGCACGGCCCCGCGAGGCCGAGAACATGGGCGATACGGGCGGGCAGCCCGAAGGGCACGTTGCCCAGTGCGCTGAGCGCTCCTGGGTCCGTGGCGGCCGCGTGGTAGCTGGAGGTGGCGGAGCTGAGGACGACGGCCACCGGGTGGTCGCCCAGGCCGGAGGTCGCATAGCCGGCGTCCTCAATCGCCTCGTGTGCGAGGAGCAGCGCGAGCCGCTGCTGCGGGTCCATCAAGGACGCCTCGCGACGGGAGAAGTTGAAGAAGGCGTAGTCGAAGCCAGTGATGTCGGCGAGGTGCCCCATGGGGAGGAACCGGGCCGCGGGGTCCAGCCCGGTCGCCGCCGCCCGCGCTGCCGGCATGGCGCCCACGGAGTCCCGGCCGGACCGGAGGTTGGCGCGGAACTCGGCCAGGTTCTCCGCATCGGGGAACCGCACACCGATGCCGACGATCGCGATGTCGTTGTCCCGCACCGGTGCGCCGTCGCTGACATGGTCGTTGCCGGGTACGGCTGCCGCTCGGCTCGTCACGTGCTCTCTCCCACGGTGCTGATGCCTCTGGTGCCTGGCTCGCTCATACTTCGAATGTCATGGGTGCCGCGGCCGGCCACTCGCTTCCCGTCGCGGTGAGCGCGTCGGCGACCGCCGCCGCCTGGGCCCGCACGGTGTCCAGGTCGAAGAGCCGTCCCACGCGTATCGCGCCCGGCCAGCGCCGTTGCAGCCGCAGATGCAGTTCCACGACGCGCCGCGAATTGCCGCCGGCCGCGAAGAAGCCGTCGCCGAGCCCGAATTCGTCATGCCGCAGCACCTCGGCCCACAGCGCGGCGATCTCCCGTTCCAGCGCGTTCCCGCGGCGCCTGGCGGGGTCGGCGTCACCGTTCACGGACTCCCCCGGCCCCTGGGGCACTACCTCGGAGTGCCGAAGCAGGGCGCGCAGGGCGCTCTCGTCCGTCTTGCCGATGGCGGTCAGGGGAATTCCGGCGACCTGGACGAAGCGTTCGGGAACGGCCTGTTCGACCAGCTGACCGGCGCAGTGCGCCAGCAGCTCACGGACCGTGGGCGCGGCTGCCGCCGTCCGGTCCGCGGACCAGAACGCCACAAGGGTGTCCTCGGCGTGCTCGTCGGTGATGCCGAGCACGGACGCCCGGCGCACGGCGGGGTGGCTCTCCAGCACGGCCTCGACGGCGTGCCGCTCGATCCGCGCTCCGCGCACCTTCGTCTGTCCGTCCTTCCGTCCGCCGAATTCGATCTCACCCGCCGTGTTGAGCCGGGCAAGGTCTCCGGTGCGGTACATCCGGTCTCCGGGGACGTCCGTGAACGGGTCTGCCACGAAGCGGCCCGCGGTCTCGGCCGGACGGCCCGCGTAGCCGTGTGCGACTTGGGGACCGCCGATGTACAGCTCGCCGAATGTGCCGTTGGGTGCCGGGGACAGGTCGTGGTCGAGGATGTACGCCCTCGTGGCGGGCCCGATGGGATGGCCGATCGGGAGGGACTTGGCGGACCCGGCCGGCTCCTGGGCGTCCGGTGCGAGGTGGGCGAGGACGCCGACCGTCGTCTCCGTGGGGCCGTACTCGTTCCACAGCCGGGTGCCGGGCAGCGTCCTGCGGTGCGCGTCGGCCAGCACCTCGGGGACCGCCTCGCCGCCGAGGATCAGGGTCCGCAGGTGGGTGTCCGCACCGGACAGGTGGGGCAGCATCAGGCGGTAGAAGGAGGGCGGCGAGGCGGCCAGCCGGACGTGCCAGGTACGGATGAGCGCCGCGGCCGCCGCCGCGTCGGGCAGCCCGCGTGCGTCCGGCAGCACCGCCGTGCCACCGGTGCAGAGCGCATGGAAGAGCAGCAGCAGCGCCCCGTCCCAGGCCAGCCGGCACGGGGCGAAGGTGACCGTGCCGGGTTCCTCTGCGCGCCCGGCCATCAGGTGCGCGAGGTTGGCGCGGCTGACCACGACCGCCTTGGGTGCGCCGGCCGAGCCGGAGGTGCTGATCACGTACGCGGGGGCAGCGCCCGGCACTTCGGCGCGCGGCGCAGGGGCGGGCGGGGAACCGGCCGCCCCGGGAGTTCCGGAAGGCCCCGACAGGTCGTGCAGGGCGATGCCGGACGCCAGCGCCCGGACCGTGTCCGAGGTGGTGGCCGCGTTGGCCCCGTCGAAGACGATGGCCGCGCAGTCGGTGTCGACGAGCAGGGCCCGGACACGGCCGGCGGCCGGCTCGGACGGCCCGTGCTGTCCCGGCTCCACCACGCACCAGGCTGCGCCCAGGCGCAGCGCGGCGACCATCCCGACGACGGTGCGTTCGCTCTGCCGCTGGTAGAGCAACACGACCTGGCCCCGGCCCGGCCGTACCGTTCCCCCTGCGGCGATGCGCGCAGCCAGCTCCTCGCTCTCCGAGGCCAGTTGCCGGTAGGTGAGCGCCCTGTCGCCGACTACGAGGGCGGTGCGGTCGGGCGACGCACGGAAGTGGTGCTCCATCAGCGTCAGTACATCCACGGCGGCCGGGACGGGGGGCCCGGTGACAGCCTCGCGGGCGGTCATCCTCGCCGTCCGTAGGCGTGGAATCCGCGCCCGCTCTTGCGGCCGCGGTGCCCCTGCCGCACCAACTCCAGCAGCAGCGAGCACGGCTCGTATCGCGCGTCCGCGGTGATCTCCAGCAGGACGTACAGGGTGTCCACGATGGTGTCCAGGCCGATCAGGTCGGCCGTTCGCAAGGGGCCCATCGCGTGCCCGAAGCAGTCCTGGAAGATGCGGTCCACGGTCTCGGCGTCCGCGGTGCCCGCTTCCACCCGGGCCGCCGCGTCATTGACCATGGGCATCAGCACCCGGTTGGAGACAAAGCCTGGTGCGTCGTTGACGACATGTCCCCGCTTGCCCATCCCGGACAGCAGGCCGAGCGTCGCATCGAGAACGCGGTCGCCGGTTCCGGGCCCGCGGATCACCTCGACCGCGTCCTTGAGATAGGCCGGGTTCATGAAGTGCGTGCCGAGCACCCGGTCGGGGCGCTGGGTGTGCGCGGCGAGAGTGGCGATCGGGATCGCGGAGGTGCACGAGGCGAAGACCGTGCCGGGCGGACACACCGCGTCCAGTTCCTTGAACACCATTTCCTTGACGGACATCCGCTCCGGCGCGCATTCGATCACGAAGGCCACCGCGTCGAGAGCGGCGGCATCCGGCGTCCAGCGGATCCGGTCGGACACCTCGGCCGCCGGGACGACACCCGATGTACGGCGCGATGTACGGCGCAGCAGCCTGGCCGTGCGCAGGCCGTCACGCAGTTTGCGCGGGCCGTCGTCCAGGGCCTCGTGGACGGGGTCCACGACCACGACGGGGTGACCGGCCTCGGCGAGGCTCTGTGCGACGCCGATGCCCATGGTGCCCGCGCCGACCACGCCGACGGCGGCCCTCCCGGTGCCGTTCTCGCTCTGCGGATTGCTCAACGGTCTCTCCAGGGTGAGTTCGCATCGGTGTCGACGACCCGTACATGGGTGGGCATGGGGGGCGGCGAGGCGGCACGGTCCAGGCCCAGCACGACGCGCCCGTCCGGGGCCCGCTCGATCACCTCGAAGCCGCTGAAGCGCAGATTGACCAGCATCACGCGGTTGACGGGCGTGGGGACGAACTCCGCGACCGGGCGCAGGTCCCTGGCCAGTGCGTCGCGTACGAGGTGTCCGATCAGGGCGGGGCCGACGCCGCGGGACATCACTCGGCAGGACAGCAGCAGCAGCCTCAGCACACTGGCGCCCTCAGCGCCGGTCGGCCCGTCCTGCGCGCCGTCAGTGTGTTCGGTCAACGCCAGGCCGATCGTCCCGTACGAGCCGAAGCGGTCGGTCAGTCCGGCGACCAGCACGCGGTGCCGGGGCGAGGCGCACAGCTCCCTCAGTTCCTCCAGGTCGTAGGTGCGTCCCGTGGTGTTCAGCTGGTGGGTACGGACCGTCAGCTCATGCGCGCGGGCCAGGTCCTCCTCGGTCGCGCGGCGTACCGAGAGCTCCAGGCCGAGGGAGGCCAGGAACTCCGCGGGGGCCCCTTCGTAGGTGTCCTGGGCTTCTTTGCGCCGCAGTTCGCCGCGGTAGAGGGCGCGCCGTTCACGTGATTCGTCGGTCACGAAGGGCGGCCGGAATTCAGGGAGTACGGTCAGCCGCGCGGCCTGGGAGGCCGGGTAGCAGCGTACTTCGGGGAGGGCGGCGACCACCTCGGCGCGTTCCATCCGGTCGTTGTCGATGAACGCGAGCGTGTCGAGGCCGATGTTCAGCCGAGCGGCGATCCGGCGCACCGCATCGGACTTGGCGCCCCAACCGATGTCGAGCAGCGTGAACAGGTCGTCCAGCCCGTGCGAGGCCAAGTGGGCGGCCGCGGCCTCAGGGTCGCCTCGGCTGGCGACCGCGTGCAGGATGCCGCGTTCGTCCAGGGTGTGCAGGGCGGCGGTGGCCGCGAGGAACGGCCGTGGTGCGTCTCCCTCCAGCACGGTGCCGTCCCACAGGGTGTCGTCCAGGTCCCACACCAGGCACTTCACCGTCGGGGCCGGGGCGGGGGGCGGCGGGGTGCCCGTCGTGTCCGTCATGTCGACACCTCCTGACGGGCCACGGTGCCGGCGGCGCCAGTCCGAGCTGTGCCTGGTGCGGCCGGCCGCGGTCCGGGGCCGGCCGGTCGGAGGCCGTGCTGCCGGAACATCCGCTCGGCGATGTGCAACTCGGCCACCTGCGGCGATCCTTCGATGATCTCCATCACCTTGGCGTCCCGGAAAAAGCGGCCGGCCCGGCTCTCGGGGCCGCAGCCCGCGGACCCGAGGATCTGTACGGCACTGTGGCTCGCTTCAGCGGCAGCGCGGGCGGCCGCGTACTTGGCGACGATGGTCTCGGTCATGGCGCGCAGCCCGTTATCAGTACGCAACTGGGCTGATCGGAGTGCCAGTTGGCGCGCGGCATCGGTCTCCACGGCCGCCCGCGCCAGCAGAGATCCGACCAGCTGGTGGCGGGCCAGCGGCACGCCGCCCTGGGTACGGTGCACGGCGTGCTCGGTGGCGTCTGCGATACATGCCTCGGCCATGCCCACGCAGCCCCAGGCGACGGTGAACCGGCCGTGGTCCAGCGCGGTGGCCGCGACATGGGACAGTCCGGCCCCCGCGGGCGCCACCCGGTTCTCCCGAGGCACCACGACGTCGTCGAACTCCACATGCGCAATCCCGGCGGCGCGCATGCCGAGCTGGCCGCTCACCAGCTCGCGGCGCACGCCCGGCCGGTCTCCCTCGACGAGCACCGTGACCGGACCGCCGGACGACCGGCCGAGCACCAGGAACACGTCGGCCGTCTGCCCGAAGGTGATCCACCTCTTTCGGCCGGTCACCACGATCTGCCGTCCGTCGTCCTCGACCCGGGTGCCCACATGTGCCAGCGCGCTGCCCGCGTCCTGCTCGGTGGCGGCGAATCCGGCGATCCGCTCGCCGCCGGCCAGCAGAGGCAGCCAGTGAGAGCGTTGGTCTTCGGTTCCCCAGCGCAGCAGGGCCGCCGCCACCATGCTCTGGACGGTGAGCAGGCCACGCAGGGAACTGCACACCCCGCCCAAATGGGCGCTGATCTCTCCCAGTTCGTCCTGCCCGGTCTCCGCGCCGCCGTGGCCGGGCGGCACGGCGGCACCCAGCAGGCCCGCCTCGGCCACCGCACGGCGCACGTCCTCGGGCAGCGCACCGCGCTGGTCCCAGTCCGCGGCCCGGTCGCGTACGGCGGCGGCGAGGTCGGCGGCCGCCTGGACGAGGGCGCTCCCCCGGCTACCGGAGGGGTTCATAGTCGGTGGTGAACTCGGGGGCGGGCTCGGCAGCGGCCGGTTCATGGACGTCGGCCGGTTCGGCGGCGCCACCGGCGCCCGCGGTCTTGCGTGCGACGAACCCGGCGACGCCGACCGCGGTGCGGAAGTTCTCGAGGTCCAGGTCTTCCACCTCGACGGTGAGCCGGAAGCGCTCCTCGACGAAGGTCACCAACTCCAGCGCGAACAGTGAGTCCGCCAGTCCCAGCGCGAAGTAGTCGTCTTCGGGCCGGATGTCCTGCCTGAGCGCGACGGTGAGAAACTCCGTTATCTCGCCAATGGTTGAGTTCATTGTGTCGACTCCCCGGCTCCGATCTCCACCAGCAGCAGGCTCCACGCCGCCACCGGGCTCACGTTGATCAGCACTGCGCGGTCGCCCTCGGCCAATTCCTTGCGCTCAAGGGCCGTATACAGATTCAAGAACACATCGTTCGGACCCAGATGCCCCAATTCCCGGAGGTTGTCGCGACAGGCCGGGAGAACGTGCACGCCAAGGGATTCCTCGGTGAATCCGAAGCTCCCCGAGGAAAGATTCTGTGTGATGTATCCCGCCACATCACGGCGCGTCATTCCATGGCGCGTGAGGAGCCCGTCCAGCAAGGCCGTCAGCCGGTTGCGGGTCTCCACCGCCAACTGGAAGGAGTACGTCGCCGGGTCCTGGCAGCGCTCCCGCCAGCTGTCGCTCGGCAGGTCCCGGAACGCAACCTGGAACAGATCCCAGTACTTCCCGTTCGTCTCCTGGACGATGTCCAGCAGCCGCACCGAACCTGTCCTGGAGAGCACCAGCGCGCCGCCGCCGTCCCCGTTGACGGTCACCGGGTGGCGGTAGCGCCCCTGGGTGGCGGGTGTGCTGCCGTGGGCGACCAGTACGTGCTCAAGCTCCGGGTCGGCGGCGAGCAGGCCACGGGCCGTGAGCAGGGCGGGAGTCAGCGAGACACAGCCCAGCCCGCCCACTGTGAAAGTGAGCGCGTCCCGCGACCCGAGCAGTTCCTGGAGGCGGGTCGCCTCCGAGCTGAGCAGGGTCTGCGGGGCGCGCGATTCGACGACGATCAGCGCATCGGCGTCCTGCGCGGTGAGTCCCGCTGCGGCCAGCGCCCGGTGTGCTGCATGCTCGGCCAGACCGACCGCGTCCGCCTCCCTGCCTGTCCGTATCCGCTCGATCCCCAGCCCCAGGCAGACGCTGCGCTCGGCCGGCGGCAGTCCGGCCAGTTCCGGTAGTTCCCCGATGTGGGCCGAGGACTCCGGTAAGTGCCAGGCCGCGGCGCGCACGGCGAGTGGCGCTCGGCTTTCGTAGCCGGGCGATACGGTCACGAACCCTCATCTCCAGGCGTGTCCTCGGCACGGAGCGGAGCACTCGCTCATGACGAACACCCGCCCCGTGGCGTTTTCGCCTCGTGAGCGACTCCATCCGGGCGCGTTACGCCCGCGGAAAGAATTCCAACTAATGTGCCCACATCCGGTCAAGGTTTTGCGAAGTGGTCCGCATCCGCATTCCGCGAGTGGTCTGCCGCCGTCAGCCGCGGAGCATCTCGGCAGCCCGGAAGGCGAGATCGAGGGACTGGCTGTGGTTGAGCCGCGGGTCGCAGGCGCTCTCGTAACGGCGCGGCAGATCCTCGACGTTGACCGCGCTGCCGCCGCCGACGCACTCGGTCACGTCGTTGCCGGTGAGTTCCACATGGATTCCGCCGGCGTGCGTACCCAGCGCCCGGTGGACCTCGAAGAAGCCCTGGACCTCGTCCAGGATCACGTCAAAGCGGCGGGTCTTGTGGCCGCTGGCGGTCTGGTAGGTGTTGCCGTGCATCGGGTCGCAGACCCAGGCGGCCCGTGCGCCGTCCGCTACGGCCTTTTCCACCAAGGCCGGCAGTCGGTCGCGCACCCGCTCCGCGCCCATCCGCACCACGAAGGTGAGCCGCCCCGGCTCTCGGACGGGGTCGAGCCGGTCGATGTAGCCGAGGATGTCGTCCGGCTGGGTGTCCGGGCCGATCTTGACGGCGATGGGATTGCGGATCCCGCTGAGGAAGTTGATATGCGCGCCGTCCCTCGCACGGGTGCGCTCGCCGACCCAGATGAGGTGGCCGCTGGTGGCGTACGGCAGTCCGGACCGCTCGTCCGTACGCGTCAGCGCCCGCTCGTAGTCCAGCAGCAGCCCTTCGTGGCTGACGAAGAACTCCGCTGCCTGGACGCCGTTGGGCTCCACGCCGCAGGCGTGCATGAACAGCAGCGACCGCTCGATCTCGTCGGCCAGTTCCTCATAGCGCCGGCCCGCGGGCGAGTCTGTGACGAATCCCCGGTTCCAGGCGTGCACTTGGTGGAGGTCCGCGAAGCCGCCCTGGGTCAGGGCCCGAACAAGGTTGAGCGTGGTGGTGGACGCGTCATACATCCGTCGCATCCGACGCGGGTCGGGGCGCCGCGAGGCCTCGGTGAACTCCAGCCCGTTGACCGCGTCGCCCCGGTAGGCGGGCAGGGTGACGCCGTCCCGGGTCTCGGTCGGCTGCGAGCGGGGCTTGGCGTACTGCCCGGCCATCCGGCCGACCTTGACCACGGGCATGGACGCGGCGTACGTGAGCACCACGGCCATCTGCAGCAGCGTGCGCAGCTTCGCGCCGATCGCGTCGGCGGAGGTCTGCCCGAAGGTCTCCGCGCAGTCCCCGCCCTGGAGCAGGAACGCCTCGCCGCGCGCCACCGCCGCCAGCCGGTCCCGGAGCCGGTCGCACTCCTCGGCGAAGACCAGTTGGGGGGCGGCGCTCAACTCGGCGACCACCGCGTCGCGTTCCGCCACGTCCGGCCACTGCGGCTGCTGCGCGGCCGAAAGCGGAGCGCCCAACGGCGTCGCCGGGTGCGGCAGCTGCGCCGGGTGCGGCGGGACGGTCCGCGACGAACCGGTGGGGCTGTCCTGTGCGGGTTCCTTCATCACATCTCCCAGAATGGGATCGAATTCAATTCGGCTACGTCTGGCGATGTCAGATAAAACCCGCGCGGCAACGGCATGGTCAAGAATTGGCGGAGTGGCCCGTATCTGCATCCCCCGATTGGTCTGGATCCCCTCGATCCGCGGCTGATTCACTTACCGTGCACTTTCACCCAGCCGAATGGGAAAGCCTGCGAAACCGAGGACTGAGATGCTAGGAATAACACCGGTCAGGGCCGCCGGAGAGGTAGCGGACGGCGAACTCACCGCCCGCTCGACGAAGGCGGTTTCCCCTCTTTCCGTACTCGTCACCAGCGTGCCGCTTCCCGCCCATGATCCGCTGGCGCTGTACTCCTCGCTGGCCGCGGCGGCGGGCCGCGGCGAGGTGTTCTTGCTGGAGAGCCTCGCCGGGCCGCAGGCGGACCGCCGCCCGGCGGTCGTCGGCCACGGCCGGCTCGCCGAGATCCGGCTGTTCGCCGGGCACGTAGAGATCGACGGCGCGGGCCCGCTGCGCCGTGCGCTGGGCGCTGCCGCCGAACGGGCCGGGCTGACCCGCGACGGCCTCGCCCCCGAGGATCACGACCGGTTCCGCTTCAGCCGGTCCGCGCAGGTGTGGGCCCTGCTGCGAGCGGCCCAGGGGCTGTTCTGCGTGGAGCGTGCGGTGCCCGGCAGCGGTTACGCCTTCGGCTTCCTGACCACCCTCGGCTACGAGGCCGCCTGGCACATGGAGCCGCTGCCCGCGCGGGCTGCCTCGCGTGGCGGTCCGGACGCCACCGTGACGCTGTTCCGGGAGACCGTCTGGTACGACCAGGAGACGGGCGAGGTGCAGCTACTCAGCGCGGCGTGCGGGGCCTTCCCGCCGGCGACCGGACCCGATGTGGCCGCCCTCGCGGCGGACGCCGCCGCTCCGGCGTCCGAGCCGGATTCCTGCCCCGAGGCGCCCCCACCGCACTCCGTGCGGGACAGCGTGGAGCGGGCGACCTTCCTGCGGTGGGCCGAGCGGTGCCTCGAACACATCCGGATCGGGGACATCTACCAAATCCAGATCGGCCATCGCATCGACGTCCGCACCGAGCTCTGCCCCGAGCAGGTGTACCAGCGGCTGCGCTCCCGCAATCCCTCGCCGTACATGTACTTGTGCCCGCGCGGCGCCGACACCCTGATAGGCGCCAGCCCCGAACTGCACTTCCGCACCGAGCCGGACGACACCGGCGGACACGACGGCCGGGGCGACAGCATCGTCATGCGGCCGATCGCCGGCACCACCCGCCGCGGGCCCGACCCGGAGGAGAACGAGCGCCGTATCAAGGAGATGGTCACCAGCTCCAAGGAGCAGGCCGAGCACGTGATGTTGGTGGATCTGTGCCGCAACGACATCGGCCGGGTCGCCCGCGCCGGATCGCTCGTCGAGGACGGTCTGATGACCGTGGAGGCCTTCTCGCACGTCTTCCACATGGTCTCGACGATCAGCGGACGGCTGGAGACCGGCACGGGGGTGTGGGACGCGATGGCCGCCACCTTCCCCGCCGGGACGATGACGGGCGCGCCGAAGCTGCGTGCCATGGAGATCATCGACGGGATCGAGGAGCAGCCGCGTGGGATCTACGCGGGCGCGCTCGGGCTGGTCGATGTGGACGGGTGGAGCGAGTTCGCGCTGTGCATCCGCACGATCGTGCACGACGGCGAGGTCTACTCGACGCAGAGCTCGGCCGGGATGGTCGCCGAGTCGACGCCCGAGGCCGAGTGGAACGAGACGCTGGCCAAGATGGGCGCCGCCTACTGGGCGTTAACGGGTGGAGAACTGCTGTGAAGATCCTGCTGGTGGACGCCTACGACAGCTTTGTCCACATCATCGACCAGTACCTGCGCACGCTCGGCGCCCGCACCGAAGTGGTCCGGGCCGGCACCCGCACTCCGGAGCAGCTGGCCGCCATGGAACCGGACGCCGTCTTGCTGGGCCCGGGGCCCGGTCACCCGGCCGCGTCCGGCCACGTCGAGCTGGTGCACCAATTCGCGGGGCACGCCCCGCTGCTGGGGGTCTGCCTCGGGCACCAGGCAATCGCGCTGGCCTACGGCGGCCGCATCGAAGTGGCGGACCATCTGATGCACGGCAGGACCAGCACCGTCGAGCACGACGGGGAGGGGGTCTTCGGGGGTCTTGAGGAGCGCACCGTCGCCACCCGCTACCACTCGCTGATCGTCTCCCGGCCGCTGCCGGAAGAGCTCCAGGTAACCGCGACCGCGACCGACGACGGGTACGTGACGGGGCTGCGGCACCGGAGTCTGCCGGTGGAGGGGGTGCAGTTCCACCCGGAGAGCATCATGACCGAGAGCGGCCTGCGGTTCTTCGAGAACTTCCTCGCCGTCGGCGCGCGTTGAGCACATCCGGGCCACAGGGCGCGGCCGCTCAGGCGCAGCGGGAGGAGCGGCTCGCGCCGCCGGTCAGCTCTGTATAGGCGTCCGCGACCTCCCTCAGTGCCTCGGTCACCCCCGACCGCGGGACCGACGCATAGCCCATGACCAGGGCCGGCCTGGCCTGCCAGGGCCGGTGATGGCAGCAGCGGCCGCCGCGCACCAGGACGGACCGCTTGAGCGCCAAGGTGGTGAGCGCCGCCTCGTCGGTGCGGTGGGGCAGCAGGACGTACGCGTGCAGCCCGGCCGCGGAACCCGCGATCCCGGCGTCCGGCAGGAAGGTGCGCAGCCCCTGCTCCAGCGTCTCGCGGCGGGCCCGGAAGCGGGCACGCTGGCGCCGCAGATGACGGTCGAACACCCCGGTGCTCAGCAGTTCGGCGAAGGTGAGCTGGGTGAAGACCTCACAGCCCAGGTCCCGTTGGGAACGGACCTGTTCCAGCAGGTCGCGCAGCCGGGGCGGGAGTGCGAGCCAGCCCAGCCGCAGCCCGGGGGCCAGGGATTTGCTGGTCGTGCCTGCGTACAGGACGCGGTCCGGGGCCTGCCGCTGGAGAGCCGCCGGGCGCGGGCCGTGCGCCAGCCACAGGTCGCCGTCGTAGTCGTCCTCGATGATCCAGCCGTCCACGTCCTGAGCCCAGCGGGCGAGTGCTTCCCTGCGCTGCGGGCTCAGGGTGACGCCGGTCGGGAACTGGTGGGTGGCGGTGACCAGGACGGCCCGTACACCGGTGCGGGCCAGCGTGGCGACGTCGATGCCGTGTTCGTCGACCGGTACCGGCCGGGGCGTGAGGCCGGCCTCCGCCACGAACTGCCGCTGCTGTGGATGGCAGGGTTCCTCCACGCCCAGTTCCTCGATGCCCAGCTGCGGCAGCGCCGCGCAGACCAGGCCGAGCGCCTGGGCGAAGCCGGCGACCACCATGATGTGTTCGGGCGTGGTGTGCACTCCTCGTACCCGGCCCAGGTAGCGGGCCAGTTCGCCGCGCAGCGCCTGGGCTCCGGAGACCGGCGGGTAGCCGAAGTCGCGGCGGTCCATGCGCTGCAGGACCCGCTGATAGGCGGCGAGCCATTCGCGCTGCGGGAAGCTTCCGGCGCCCGCGCCTGTGGTGCGCAGATCCCAGCGGACCGACGGGGCGCCGCCACCACCGTCCAGCAGCGTGGGGACCTTGTGGGCGCTCGACAGATGCGGGGCGACCCGGGTCCCGGAGCCCTGGAGCGCCTCCAGGTAGCCCTCGGCGATGAGCTGTCCGTACGCCTCCACCACGACGCTCCGGGAGACTCCCAGGTCCTCGGCGAGCTGCCGGCTCGACGGGAGCCGGGTGCCGGGGTGCAGTGCGCCGTCGGTGATCTCCTGTTTGAGGGTTTCCTGGATCTGTGTGGTCAGCGGAAGTCCGGAATCCCGGGTCACATCGATCAGCGTATTCCAGGTCACCTTCCCGATCCCCCTTCACTCTTGGTGCGCATCGCGGAAATGGTCCGCCGGCAGGCACCTCAACTGGTCTGGCAGTGGATTGTGTTCGCGCACACACTGAATTGCGGTCGAATTGGCCGTCACGGCACATGAATTCCACTGCTCGGCGCCGTTCCTCGATTCCGCTGCTGAATTTCGCGCGGCACTTCCCCCGTACGCCCCGCCCGCACCACTCGTCCGAAGGAGAGCACCGTGACGGAGCAGCAAACGGCCCTTTCCTGGCCCGGGATTCTCAGCGCGTTGCTGGCCCGCCAGGAGCTGCCGGCCGACAGCACGGCCTGGGCCATGGATCACGTCATGCGCGGCCTCGCGTCGCCCGGGCAACTGGCCGGCCTGCTGATCGCGTTGCGCGCCAAGGGCGAGACCGCGGGCGAGATCACCGGCCTGGTTCGCGCCATGTACGAGCACGCGGTGACCATCGACGTCGCCGGTCCCACTCTTGACATCGTCGGCACCGGCGGAGACGGCAGCAACAGCGTCAACGTCTCGACGATGTCGGCGATCGTGGCGGCCGCCGCGGGCGCCCGGGTCGTCAAGCACGGCAACCGATCGGCGTCCTCGGCCTGCGGTTCCGCGGATGTGCTGGAGGAACTGGGTATCGCCGTCGACCTGCCGCCCTCCGAGGTCGCGCAGGTCGCCGTGGAGGCGGGCATCACGTTCTGCTTCGCCCCCGGATTCCACCCCGCGGCCCGCCACGCGGCGCCTACACGGCGGGAGTTGGGCGTACCGACGGTGTTCAACTGCCTGGGCCCGCTGACCAATCCGGCCTCCCCCACCGCACAGGCGATCGGGGTGGCCGATCGTCGACTGGCGCCGCTGGTCGCCGAGGTCCTGGCCCGTCGCGGTGGTTCCGCGCTGGTCTTCCGAGGCGACGACGGGATGGACGAGCTGGCGGTCACCACGACCTCTTCGGTCTGGTCGGTCGCACACGGTGAGGTGCGCGCCGAAACCTTCGATCCGCGCGACATCGGCATCGGCTATGCGCCCCCGGAGGCGCTGCGGGGCGGCGACGCCCCGTACAACGCCGCGGTCGCCAGGGACCTGTTCGCGGGTGCGCGGGGGCCGGTGCGGGATGCCGTGCTGCTCTCCGCGGCGGCCGGCCTGGCGGCCCTGGAGCCGACCGAGGAGCCGGTTACCTCGCGGCTCGACGCCGGTGTGCGGCGTGCCGCGCGGGCCTTGGACTCGGGGGCGGCGCACGAGGTGTTGCAGCGCTGGGCGGTGCTCACCGCGAAGCTCGCGGCGACAGGCTGAGCGACGGGGCGGCGAGCAGCCCGGCCACCGCGTCCGCGGGCCGGCCGTGGGTCACCAGGTGCTCGCCCACCAGCACCGCTTCCGCGCCCCAGGCTCCGTAAGTGAGCACGTCCTCGGGGCCACGGACGCCCGATTCCGCGACCTTGACCACATCGTCCGGGATCCGCGGTGCAAGCCGTTCGAAGACGGTGCGGTCGATGCGCAGCGTGCGCAGATCGCGCGCGTTGACGCCGATCACCCTGGCCCCGGCCGACAGCGCCCGGTCCAGCTCGTGGCCGTCGTGCACCTCTACCAGCGGGGTCAGCCCGACGCGGCCGGCCAGCTCGATCAGGTCGACGAGTTCGGGCTGCTGGAGCGCCGCCACGATCAGCAGCACCAGGTCCGCACCGTAGGCGCGGGCCTGGTGCTGCTGATACGGCGTGACGAGGAAGTCCTTGCACAGCACGGGGATACCGACCCGTGAGCGTACGGCCGCCAGGTCTGCCTGGGTGCCCCCGAAACGGCGCCGCTCGGTGAGCACGCTCACCACCGCGGCCCCACCGCTCTCGTACGCGGCGGCGAGGTCGGCCGGCTCGGGGATGTCCGCCAGCGCACCCTTGGACGGGCTGCGACGTTTGACTTCGGCGATGACCTGCACACCGGGCCGGCGCAGCGCCGCGACCGGGTCGAGGGCGGGCGGCGCGGAGCGCACCTGGTGTACCAGCACCTCCAGCCCGGTGGTTGCCTCGCGCTGCCGCATATCGGCGCGGGCTTGGGTCACGATGTCGTCGAGCACGCTCATGGCTGCTTGTTCCTCCGGGACGGTGTACGGGGATGTGGTGCGGCCGGGTGCGGCGACGCGGCCCACCGGGATCACCGGTCGTCCATGTGGGCCGCGGTCAGTGCGCGGCGGGCCGCGGAGCCGACGGCCAGCGCCGCCGCCGTGTCCTCGGTGTCCGCGATGCCCACGCCCCAGAACGAGTGGGAATCCACGACCAGTTCGCAGAATGCGGTCACGGCGTTGAGCGGCTCACCCGCGCGCTCGACGCTTACGCCCTGCACGAAGCCGTCGAGACCGGCCGTCGCCAGCGCCCGCCGGCCCAGCTCGGTCCACCGTTCGCTGCCGGTGCCCGGCACCGTGACGGCGGCTTCCCGGCCGGGTGCCGCCTTGTGTCCGGGGCGGATGTAGCGCTCCTCGAAGTGAGTCCACAGCTGTGCCCCGGTGATTTCTCCGCCGAGCTCCTCACAGACCTGCTGCATCACCGCGGCGAAGTCGATCTGCAGCCGGCGGGGGAGCTCGATGCCGTACTCGGTGCGCAGCAGATGGGCGATACCGCCCTTGCCCGACTGGGTGTTGATGCGGATCAGTGCCTGGTAGTCACGGCCGATGTCGCGGGGGTCGATGGGCAGGTACGGCACGTCCCAGATCTTCTGGCCCGATTGCTCGCGGGCGAGAAGGCCCTTGGCGATGGCGTCCTGGTGGGTGCCGGCGAAGGAGGTGTAGACGAAGTCGCCTGCCCAGGGATGCCGGGCTCCGACGGGCATCTGGTTACAGCTTTCGACCGCTCTGCGGACGCCGTCGATGTCGCTGAGGTCGAGCATGGGGTCGATGCCCTGGGAGAAGAGGTTCATGGCGAGCGTGACCAGGCAGACGTTGCCGGTGCGCTCGCCGTTGCCGAAGAGCGTCCCCTCGACCCGGTCGGCGCCGGCCAGCACCGCCAGTTCAGCCGCCGCGACGCCGCTGCCGCGGTCGTTGTGCGGGTGCACGCCCAGAATGGTGCGCTCGCGGTGCGCGAGGTTGCGGTGGGTGTACTCGATCCGGTCGGCGAACTCCTGCGGTGGGAAGACCTCCACCGTGGCGGGCAGATTGATGCGGAGGGTGTGCTGCGCCCGCGGGGCCCAGAAGTCCAGCACGGAGTTGCAGATCTCCAGGGCGAAGTCCGGCTCGGTGTGGGTGTACGACTCGGGGGCGTACTGCAGGAAGATTTCGGTGCCCGGGATCGACTCCTGGAGTTTGAGGGCCTGTTCCGCGCCGTCCATCGCCAGGCCGAGGGTCTGCCGGCGGTCCGTGCGGAACACCACCCGGCGCTGGATCTCCGAGGTGGGGTTGAAGACCTGGAGGACCGCGCGCCGGGCGCCCTCCAGGGCCTTGACGGTCCGCTCGATGAAGTCACCGCGGATCGGCGTCATGACCTGGATGACGACGTCCTCGGGTATGGCGCCGGTCTCGATGAGCCGGCGCAGGAAGTCATGGTCGTCGCGGGAGGCGGTGGGGTAGCCCACCTCGATCTCTTTGAAGCCCATGGCCACGAGGAGTTCGAACATGCGCATCTTGCGGTCGATGTCCATGGGGTCGGTAAGCGCCTGGTTGCCGTCCCGCAGGTCCACGCTGCACCACAGCGGTGCGCGTTCGGCGCGGCGCCCCGGCCAGGTCCGGTCGGGCAGTCCGACCGCCTCGTAGGGAAGGTACTTGTCCACCGGCATCGTGCCGGCGCGCTGGATTCCGCGGTCGATGGTGCCCTGGGCTCGGTCCGCGCCAGTCGGGATCGTGTTCATCTCTCCTCCACAGCGGTTCTCGGGATGTGCCCCGGGCCGGATCCCGGTGGGGCATGGCGGGGGTCGGCAGAGGCAAGACGTAGGAGGCTCCGCACGTCCATGGGGGGTGTCGTGCGGAGCCTCCGGTCAGGCACCGGGCGCCGGCCCGTTCGGGCGCGCTCAGCGGGGTGTACGGCCGCTGGGCCGTACGGTCAACAGGCAGGTACGGGAAGGGTGTTCGGCGGGCCGGGCCGTCGGCGGCACTTGGCGCGGGCCGGGCCGGACGGTCAGCGGGGCTCGCGCAATTCGAGCGTGCAGCACTTGACGCTGCCGCCGCCCTTGAGCAGTTCCGACAGGTCAATGCCGATCGGGTGGAAGCCCCGGGCGCGCAGCTGCTCCGCCAGCCCGGTGGCCGCCTCCGGCAGCATCACGTTGCGGCCGTCGCTGACCGCGTTGAGGCCGAATACGGCGGCATCGTGCGGCTCGGCGAGCACGGCGTCGGGGAAGAGCCTCTCCAGTACGGCACGGCTGCCTGGCGAGAACGCCGCCGGGTTGTACATCACCTCCTCGTCGTCGAGGACGGCGAGAGCGGTGTCCAGGTGGTAATAGGCGGGATCGATGAGCTCGAGCCCGATGACGGGGCGGCCGAAAAACTCCTGGGCCTCGGCGTGCCCGTCGCGGGAGCTGCGGAAGCCGTGGCCGGCCAGGATGTGCCGCCCGGTGACGAGGAAGTCGCCCTCGCCCTCGTTGATCTCCGTGGGGTCCCAGAGCTCGGTGAAGCCGGTAGCGCGGAACCAGTCCAGGTAGGCGGGTCCCTCCGCGACCCGCTCGGCATTGCGGAACCGGGCGCCGAGCACCTTGCCGTCGACGACGGTGGCGCCGTTGGCCGCGTAGACCATGTCGGGCAGACCGGCAATCGGTTCGATGAGCTCGACCGTGTGACCGAGGGAGATGTAGAGGTCACGCAGGCTTTCCCACTGTGCCACGGCCAGTTCGGTGTCCACCGGTTTGGCCGGGTCCATCCACGGGTTGATCGAGTAGGTGACCTCGAAGTGGCTGGGGCGGCACATCAGATAGCGCCGGAGCCGGGTCGTGCGGGTGCGCGCTTTTGAGCTCATGGCTCGTGTCTCTCCTGTTGCTGGGTTATCCGCCTGGGGTGGTGCGGTATACGGCTCAGTCGGCCGGCCAGGCGCTGAACTGCCGGCGTCCGTAGAGAAGCGGGGGCTCGTCGGTCGGCCCGGTGACCCGGTAGACCTCGCCGAAGACCATCCGCTGACCGCCGATGCGGACGCTCTGGCGGACCCGGCAGTCGGCTACCGCATGGGCGTCACGGGCCAGGTGTGGTCCCGCAGCGTCCTTCGGTGTGTGCCACGGCGTGGTGTGGAATCGGTCCGGCGCGCCGGAGGCGAACAGCTCCGCGGTGTCCTGCCCCTTGGCGTGCAGCAGGTTCACGGCGAAGGTACCGGTGATCATGACTGCTCGCAGCGTCGGGCTGTCCACCCGCATGCCGACGAGCAGAGTGGGCGGGTCCACGGTGACACTGCACAGCGCGGAGCAGGTCATGCCCCAGGGTTCGCGCTGGGCATCCATGGCTGTGACGACGGCGACTCCGCTCGGGAAGCCGGCCATGAAGCTGCGGAACAGGGCTGGCGTGCTCTCCTGGGTGGTGGTTGGGGTGACGAGTTCCACGTGACTCACCGCTCGACTGGGTGGAGGGGGCTCTCCGCGACCACGGGGATGACCGGGACACGGCGGTCGATGGCCCACAAGAGGGGGCCGCTGAGTGCTGTCGTGACGAGTGCCATGACGACGAGCGCGAGGTAGAGCGCGGGCGTCAGGATGCCCGCCTGGTAACCGATCTGAAGAACGGTGATCTCGGTCAGGCCACGGGCGTTGAGCAGCGAGGCGAGCCGCAGACTGGTGTGGACGCTCTGGCCGCCGGCCCGTGCGCCGAAGTAACTGCCCACGAGCTTCCCGAAGATGGCCAGCCCGATGCCCAGGCCCATCGCCTGCCAGGAGAAGACCCCCAGCGGGCTGCTGCCGAGCCCGGCGCCGGTGATCACGAACAGCAGCGGCAGTACGAGCCTGCCCCACCGCCCGACGGTGCGGGCGGCGTGGGTCCACGGGCCGGTGCCGCCGTCCGCCGGGAGCGCCAGCGCGACCAGTACGGAGCCCAGCACATCGGTGAGACCCAGCTCGCCGGTGACCAGCGCCGCCGCAACCGCCGTCAGCGCGGTCAGCCCGATGGGCACCGCGGGCCGTACCCGCACCGCGAGGGCGCGGGCGGCGGGTATGCCGCCGAGCCTGCGGATGCCCCAGGCTGCGAGCAGGCCGCCGGCGAACGCCATGGCCGGCGTCGCCTGCTCGCCACCGGTGGCGAGGCCGACGGCGACCGCCAGCAGTGCCCAGTTCACCGCGTCCATGGACACCGCGGCGGCCATCGCCAGCCGGCCGGTGTCGGTGTGCAGCAGTCCGCGGTCCTCCAGGATTCCGGCGAGCACCGGAACCGCCGTCACCGACAGGGCAATGGCGAGCATCAGCACCAGGGCGGTGGTCGGTGCGCCGCCGCGCAGCGCGGGATCTCCCTCGGCGAGCACCCAGACGGCCAGCAGGGCGCCGCAGGCCATCGGCAGCAGCGCGGAGCCGACGGATGTCCATACGACGGCGCGGCCTCCCAGCCGGGTGGAGCCGGCGCGGATCTCCTGCACCGCGCCGATGAGGAAGAGTGCCAGGCCCAGATGCCCGGCCTTCTCCAGCACCGGCCAGCCCGCGGTGGCGCCTTCCCCCCAGCCGAACTGCGTGGCCACCAGGGCGCCGAGGAGCAGGCAGAGCGTGATCTCCCCGACGATGACGGGCTGGCCCAGCAGACGGGCCACCCGTCTTCCCAGCGCCACGGCGGGTACAACTGATCCCACCAGCAACACGGCCGGGACGTACGCGAGAGCGTCCACGACTCCTCTTTCCTCGACGAAGCTGCTCGGTGCTCGGTGCGACGGTCAGTGCATCTGGGCGAGGTACTCGTACTGGCTCGGCAGCCGCTTCGCGAGTTCCTGCGACTGGGCGCGCAGCAGCTTGAACTCTGCCTGCGCCGCGGAGTCGTCCATCAGGGCCAGTGCCGGCGGGGCCTTCAGGTCGAGGCCGCCGAGACCGAGCAGCATCGAGTGATAGGAGTAGGGCTCGAAGCCGTGGTAGTTCGGGAAGATCGACTCGGTGGTCGGAAGCTTGGACTGCCAGCGCTCCAGGCGCTCGGCCAGACCGTCCGGCACGGCACGGGTCTTGGCGTCCCGCCAGTAGGCGTTGTCGCTGCGGCCGGCTCCCCGGTAGTGCAGCACCAGGAATTCACGTACGCCATCGATGGCATTGCCGATAAAGCGGTTGTAGGAATCCCGCAGACTCGGGTCCCAGTCCTCGTTCGGGAAATGCTTGACGAGTTCTTCGACGCCCTGCTGGATGAAGAAAATGCCGGTCGATTCCAGCGGCTCCACAAATCCGCTGGAGAGGCCGATGGCCACGCAGTTGTTGACCCAAGCATTCCGGCTGCGGCCGACGCGCATACGAATGTGGTTGGCTTCCATGTCCGCCCCGTCCGGGCCGACCAACTCACGCAGCGTGCGCTCGGCCTCATCCGGGGTGGTGTAGTCGCTGGCGTACACATAGCCGGTGCCGACGCGGCCGAAGAGCGGAATCGTCCAGATCCAGCCGGCGTCCTGGGCGGTGGCCGTGGTGCACGGCCGCAGTCCGCGCTTCTCCATGTCCACGGGCACCCGAAGCGCGACCGCGCTGTCGTTGGGCAGGGTGTCCTGGAAGGAGATGAAAGGCTCTTCGAGTGTCTGGTTCAGCAGCAGCCCGCGGAATCCGGTGCAGTCGATGAACAGGTCACCGGTGATCTCGCCGTGCTCGCGGGTCGTGAGGTGACTGATCCAGCCGCGGTCGTCGCGGGCCACCTCGACCACATCGTCCTCGATGTGCCGGGCGCCGCGCTCCGTGGAGTACTCGGCGAGGTAGTCGGCCAGCAGGCTCGCGTCGAACTGGTAGGCGTAGGGGAACTGCGTGTCCTGCTCGGAGAGGGTGCTGCGCTCCAGGTCCCCGTCCTTGGGGTTGCCCTTCTCCTTGAAGTCCTGCTCGAACAGGGTCCCGTCCATGTAGCGGGGCGAGCGCTCGGCATCGCAGATCGCCGACATGAGGAAGACGTCCTGGTCGAACCGCTCGCTGTCGCCGGGGCGCTTGTTCAGCCACCAGTCGGTGAGCGGGAAGCCGTCGACGACCCGAAGCCGCTCGAAGGGGTGGTAGAAGTAGCTGTTCTTGCGGTGCCAGTTCTCGAAGCGGATACCGAGCTTGTACGTGGCGTTGCACTTCGGCATCCAGACATGCTCCGGAAGGCCCAAGTAGTCGAAGAAGTGCCGCACCGTGCTGAAGGTCGCCTCACCGACCCCGATCGTTTTGATCCGCTTGGATTCAACGACCGTTACGGAAATCCGCTCTCCGAAAGCGGCCTTCAAATACGATGCGGTCATCCAGCCGGAGGTACCACCACCGACGATGACGACGTTTCCGAGCACTGAGGCCCTCCCCTGTCGGATGCGCAACTCGGCTGTTTCCAAGTTGCCTGCACAGCCGGAATCTTTCAGCAGCAGATGAGATCAAGACAAGCTTTTAAGGCTCAGCGGAAACATGCACTCCAGGTGGTCAGCGACGGCATCGCGTGGCATTCCGGCAGGAAAATTGCAGCGCAACGGGCGGCACCTCCTTTCTGTTCGGGAGGGGCCGCCCGAGTGTGTATTTCAGCCCTCGCTTAAATTGCTGGCATTTCATGCCTCGTTGAGCAGGTACCGATGCAGCAGAGTGATGACCTGTGCGCGTTGCTCGGCGAGATAGAAGTGCCCGCCGGGGAGCACATGCAGCTGGAACTCCTTGCCGGCCACGCCTTCCCACCGCCGGACCCGCTCGACACTGACGCTGGCGTCCCGGTCGCCGGTGATGGCGACGATGCCGGTGTCGATCGGCGGGGTCTCCACCGGGCTGTAGGAGTCGATCAGCAGGTAGTCGTTGCGCAGGATCGGCAGCACCATCTCCCGGATGTCCGGGTCGTCGAAGACGCTCATCTGCGTGCCGCCGTGCTTCTCGACCTCGTGCAGGATGCGGTCGTCAGCCAGCGCCTCGGCGGGCGGGCGGCCGATCCGCTCATCGGGGGCCGCCTGCCCGGAAACGAAGAGCCTGCCCACCCGCAAGTCGTGCGTCTGCAGGGCCCGCACCGTCTCGTATCCGATCAGGGAGCCCATGCTGTGTCCGAAGAGCACGGTCTCCACGTCCGGCTCCGCGGTGTCCAGCACCGCCCCGGTGACGGCAGCCACCAGGGCCGCGGGGTCCTGGACGAACGGGTCGTTGACCCGCTCCTCCCGGCCCGGGTACTGAACGATCTGGAGCTCGATGGAGGAGTCCAGGTGCTGTGCCCAACGCCGGTAGAAGCTGGCGCTGCCACCGGCGTGCGGGAGGCACACCAGCCGCACCCCCGCGGTGGGCCGCCGTTTGGGTATCACCAGCCAGGGGTGAGTGGTCGTCATGGGTTGTCGTCCTGTCGTGTGAAGGGTCCCGGCCCGCTCATCCGCATGTGCGCACCAGTTCCCGGAGGCTGTCGGCCATGGTCCGCAGCAGGCCACCGACCACCGCCTCGTCATGCGATGCGGGCGAGTAGGAGCAGCTCAGTTCGAGGCGGCCGTCCTGGACCGCGGCGGAGACCTCCAGCGCGTAGAGCCGCTGTTCGGCCGGCTCGTGATCCTGGCCGCGGTGCTCCAGGTGGCGGATCACCAGCTCGTCACCGTCGGGAAGTTGGCCGTCCCACTGCCCCAGGTAGTTGAAGCTCACCCGGGAGCGCACCGCGGACAGCGGCCCACCGTCCTGCTGCGCTGCGTCCGCCCCGGGCGTCAGGTGGCGCAGCGCGCCGTAGCCGATCCCGCGCCGTGGCAGGGTGCGCAGCTGCCGTTTGACGGCTCGTACGGCGGCTGTGGGCGCCGCGTCCTTGGGCACATCGAGAGCCACGGGGTAGATGGTGGTGAACCAGCCGACCGTACCGCTGAGATCGACGCCGTCCAGAATGTCCTCCCGGCCGTGCCCCTCCAGGTCGACGAGGGTCTGTTCGGTGCCGCCCCAGCCGTTCAGGGCCTGGCCGAGCGCGGCCAGCAGCACCTCGTTGACCTGCGCCCGCAGGACGCCGGGGACCCGGCGCAGCAGCACCTCGGTGCCGGCCGCGTCCAGGCCGTCCCGAACGGTGCGGCGGGAGGCGAACGTGCCGAGCGCCTCGGGCGGACCAGCGGCCGTGGGCATGCCGCGCCAGTGCGCCAGCTCGTCGTCGAAACCGCCCGCCGCGGTGTGCTCCCGAAGTCGGTGCGACCACTGCCCGAACGAGGTGCTGCGCGGGCCGAGGTCGACGTGCTGCCCGGCGGCGAACTGCGCGTAGCCGCGGCGCAGGTCGTCCAGCAGGATGCGCCAGGACACCGCGTCGACGACCAGGTGGTGGATGGTCAGGAAGAGCTGCGGCGCGCGGTCCGTTCCGAGGTCGAAAAGGACGGCCCGTACGAGCGGCCCCTCGGTCAGGTGCAGCCCGCGCTGTGCGGCAGCCACCTCCTCCTCGATCCGCCGGTCGGCCGCCGCTTCGCCGGCGGTCCCGGTCAGGTCCACCCGCCGCAAGTGCCAGCGGCCGGCGGCCTCGGCGCGTATCTCCTGGAGCCAGCGCCCGTCTTCGAACGCGAAGCGGGTACGGAGCGCGTCATGGCGCTCCACGAGCAGGCCGAGCGCATCGCGCAGGGCTGTGTGGTCGACGCCGGGCACGAGCTCCAGCAGCAGCGACTGGTTGAAGTGGTGCGGGTTGACGGTGTGGTGGGCGAAGAACCAGTGCTGCACCGGTGTCAGCGGCACCGGTCCGGTCCGGTACGCGTCCTCGGCGGTATCGGCTTCCCCGGCGTCCTCGGCGCGCGCCACACGGGCGAGCCGGGCGATCGTCTTGTGCTGGAACAGCTCCTTGGTGGTGATCCGCAGTCCGGCCTGCCGGGCGCGGGCGACGACCTGGGTGGAGAGGATCGAGTCGCCGCCCAGCTCGAAGAAGTCGTCGTCCACGCCGACCTCGTCGATGCCCAGTACGGAGCCGAACACGTCGGCCAGGGCGGTCTCCATCGGGCCGCTGGGGGGCGTCCCGATCCGTTCGGCGCCGGCCTGTTCCTCCGGGAGGGCGGCACGGTCGACCTTGCCGTTGGTGGTCAGCGGCAGTTCTGCCAGCGAGGTCACGGTGCTGGGCACCATGAAGGCGGGCAGCTCCCCGGCGAGCAGATCGCGTACCTCCGCGGCGAGCGCCGCGCCGCCGCCGGCGGCGGCGGCGGGCACCACGTAGCCCACCAGCCGCTTGCCCCTGCTGCCCTCGCGGACCACGACGGCCGCCTGGGCGACGTGCGGGTGGCGCAGCATCGCTGCCTCGATCTCGCCCGGCTCGACCCGGAATCCGCGGATCTTGACCTGGTCGTCTGCCCGGCCGCGGAAATCGATCTTCCCGTCCGGCAGCCAGGCGGCCAGGTCGCCGGTCTTGTAGAGGCGGGCGTCGGTGTCGTCGCTGAAAGGGTGCGGTACGAACCGCTGCGCGGTGAGCTCCGGCCGTCCCAGATAGCCCTTGGCGACCTGGGCCCCGCCGAGGTGGATCTCGCCGGTCACCCCGGTCGGCACAGGTTTGCCGAAGGTGTCGAGCACATAGACCTCGGTGTTGGGCAGCGGGCGGCCGATCGGCAGCCGCGGCACTCCGTAAGTGCCGTCCGCGCCGTCGCCCTCGTACATGGTGGCGCCGACAGTGTTCTCGGTCGGCCCGTAGCCGTTGATGAAGCGATGCGTTCGCGACCAGGCGCGGGCGAGGTCGGCGGGGCAGCGGTCGCCCACCGCGAGCACCACGGACCCGCCAGGCAGTGCCCGCGGCTCCACCGCCGCCAGCGCCGCGGGCGGCAGGCTGAGGACGGTGGGACGTCCCCCCGACAGCCGGGTGATCTGCTCGGAGCCGAGCGCCTCCGACGGGTCGTCGGGCAGGGCGAGCACAGCTCCCGAGGTGAGACCGACAAAGGTTTCCCAGACCGCGCCGTCGAAGCTCGGTGAGGACAGTTGAAGCACCGAGATACCGGGGCCGGCGCCCAGCTTCCGCCGGGAGGCGGTGACCATGTTGGCCAGGCCCGCGTGTCCCAGCAGCACGCCTTTGGGCGTCCCGGTGGAGCCCGAGGTGTAGACGATGTACGCCAGGTCCTGCGGGCTGGTGCGGGCAGTCTTCGGCTCGGTGACGGGTTGCGCCACGATGCGTGGCCACTCGTCGTCGACAGCGAGCGTCCGGATCCCGGCTTCGGACTCGGCGAAGCCGTCCAGCAGGGAGCGCTGGGTGAGGACCATGGCCGCGCCGGTCTCGGTGAGCATCAGGATGCGGCGGGCCGTCGGGAAGGCCGGGTGCAGCGGCAGGAACACGGCGCCGGCCTTGAGGATGGCGAGGGTGGCAAGCACCTGTTCGGGGCCGCGCTCGCAGCACACCCCGACAACGGACCCGGGCCGCACGCCCTGGGAGAGCAGATGGTGGGCGAGCCGGTTGGCGTCGCGGTCCAGCTCCGCGTAGGTCAGCCGCCGGTCCCCGCAGTGCACCGCGATGTCCTCGGGGCGCTCCACGGCGCGCTGCGCCACCATCTGGTGCACCGCGCCAGAGTCGGGGGACGCCACGGGATTGCGGGCCCAGTCCCCGGTCAGCCGGTCACGCTCGGCCGCTGTGAGCAGCTCGAGCTGCCCCAGCTGCCGGTCCGGGTCCTCTGCGACAGATCCCAGCAGGGTCACCAGATGGCCGGACATCCGCCGTACCGTCTCCGCGTCGAAGAGGTCGGCGCTGTACTCCGCCGCCGCCCACAGGGTGCCGTCGGGCCGCTCCTCGAAGGCGAAGACGATGTCGAAGCCGGTGCTGGCCTGCGGGAGCGTCATCACCTCCACGGTGAGCCCGGACAGCGTCAGTGTCACCTCCGGCATGTTCTGGAGCACGACCAGGACCTGGGCCAGCGGCATCCGGCTCGGGTCGCGGCCAGGCTGGACCGCGTCCACGATCTGCTCGAAAGGAACCTCCTCATGGGCGAAGGCGTCCAGCACCGTTTCCCGGGCCCGTGACAGGAACTCCCGGAAGGGCAGGTCGAGTTCGATGCGGTTGCGCAGTACGAGTGTGTTGAGGAAGCAGCCGATCAGATCGTCCAGCTCGCCGTCGCCGCCGCGGCCGGCCACCGGCGTGCCGACGGCGACATCGTCCTGGCGGGAATAGCGGCCGAGCAGCAGCTGGGTGGCCGCGGTCAGCGTCATGAACAGGGTGGCTCCGGACTCTTCGGTGAGTTTGCGCAGCCCCGAGACCACTGGTGCGGGCACCTCGAAAATATGCGCGCCGCCCGCGCCGGAGAGCACCGCCGGACGCGGCCGGTCGGTGGGCAGCTCCAGGGGCGCGACCCCGTCCAGCTGCTGCTTCCAGTACTTCAGCGAGTCGTCCAGGGCCCCGTCGGAGAACCGCTCGCGCTGCTGCACGGCGAAGTCCGCGTATTGCAGCGCGGCCACCGGGCGGGACGGGTCGCGGCCGGTCAGGGCCGTGTCGTACGCCTCGCCGAGCTGCTGGGTGAACAGCCCCAGCGACCAGCCGTCGTGAACGATGTGGTGGATGCTCAGGACGAGCACATGCTCGCGCTCGCCGACCCGTACGAGCAGGGTCCGCAGCAGCGGGCCGACCCGCAGGTCGAACGGCCGGGCGATCTCCCGCTCCACCACCCTCAGCAGCTCCTGCTCCCGCTCGGTGGGGTCCCCGGCGGTCAGCTCCGCGGTCGGCAGCTCGATCTCCATCGAGGCATGCGGGATCTGTACCGGCTTGCCGTCGACCGAGTCGAAGGTGGTGCGCAGCGACTCGTGCCCGGCGACCACGGAGTTCACCGCGAGGCGCAGCGCCGTGGCGTCGAGTGCGCCGTGCAGGCGCAGCGCGAAGCAGGAGTTGTAGCCGACGGCCAGCGGATCGAACTCGTAGAGGAACCACATACGTTGCTGGGCGAAGGACATGGGCAGCGGGCCGCCGCGCGGCACCGGCCGCAGGGTCGCGGCGGGCTCGTCGGCCGGTTCCGGGTCGGCGTCGCCGGAGAGTCTGCTGCGCAGGAGCGCCTGCAGGTGCTCGGGTAGCGCCGCTATACGTTCCTCACGCGATGGGGACATGTGAACACCACTCCTTTCGTTGCTGCGCCACGGCGTGCTATTCCGCCGCAGGTACGGCGTCGCCCGATGATTTGGCCGCGGCCCGCTCCAGCTGTTCCAGCAGGGCGTCCTCGATCAGCTGGGCCACGCCCGAGACGGTGGGGGTGTCCAGGAGGCTGCGGAACGCCAGCCGGACGCCGAAGGTCTTCTTGATCCGGGTGATGGCCTTGACACTGGTCAGGGACTGTCCGCCGAGGGCGAAGAAGCTGTCGTGGGCGCCGACGTTGTCGACGTCCAGCGTCTCGGCCCAGATCTGTGCAACCAGCCGCTCGGTTTCGTTGCGCGGTGCCACCCAGGCCGCGTCGTCCGGGCGGACGGTCTCGGGGTCGGGCAGCGCGTTGCGGTCCACCTTTCCGTGCCGGGTCAGCGGGAAGGCGTCGAGCGCGACGAAGGCGGCCGGGATCAGGTAGGACGGCAGTCGCTCGGCGAGGTAGCGGGCCAGCTCCGCCCCGTCCGGCACCGCCCCCTCGGTGCCGGTGGGCCTGAAGTAGGCGACCAGTCGGCGCAGCTCGTCCTCGCCGCGGACGACGGCCACCGACTGGGCCACGGCCGGGTGGCCGTCGAGGACGCTGGAGATCTCCCCCAGTTCGATGCGGTAGCCGCGCAGCTTGATCTGGTCGTCGAGCCGGCCGAGGAACTCCAGGCGGCCGTCGGCCAGCCGCCGCACCCGGTCGCCCGTCCGGTAGACGCGCTCTTTGGGGTCGAACGGCGCGGGCAGGAAGGCCCGTTCGGACAGCTCGGGCTGGTTGAGATAGCCGCGGGCCAGGCCGTCGCCGGCGAGGTGGAGCTCGCCGGGCGCGCCGGTGGGGGCCAGGTTGCCCGCCTCGTCCAGGACGTAGGCGCGGACGTTCTGCACGGGGTGGCCGAGCAGCGGGCGGGCGCTGTCGGAGATTGGGGTGATCAGCGCGTCCACGGTGGCCTCGGTGGGGCCGTAGAAGTTGAAGCTGACCAGTTCCTTCCTGGCTCGCAGCAACTCCCACAAGCCGTCGCCGATCGCCTCGCCACCCAGGGCCACTCCCCCGAGGGGATGCCGCCCGTCCGCCAGCAACCCGGTGTCCAGCAGCTGCTGGAAGTAGGACGGGGTGGTCTGGAGGAAGTCGATGCGCTCCGCTGCCTGGTACGCGGACAGGGCGTGCGCATCCCTGCGGACGGAGTCCGGGACGAGGTGCAGTTCATGTCCCGCCACCAGCCACAGCACGGGGTTCCAGGAGGCGTCGAACGAGGCGGGCGCCAGGTGGGCGACGCGCAGCGGCTGTCCGCCGTTGGCCTCCTGGAGCGGGCCGAAGACGGTGCGCCGGTGGCTGTCGAGCAGATTGGCCAGACCGCGGTGTTCGACCACCACGCCCTTGGGGCGCCCGGTGGATCCGGAGGTGTGGATGATGTACGCGGCGTTCTCGGAGCCGACGGACAGCTCGGGGGCAGTGTCCGGCCGCGCCTCGATGGCCGCCCGGTCGGCGTCCAGCTTCACCACGGTCGTGCCGGGGGCGGCGGGCAGCGCCGCGGCGATCCGCTCCTGGGTGAGCAGCACCCGTGGCCGGGTGTCCGCGAGCAGGTACGCCAGTCGCTCCGCGGGCGCCTCGGGGTCCAGCGGGGCGTAGATGCCGCCCGCCTTGAGGACTGCGAGCAGCGAGACGATCAGATCGCTGCCGCGCTCGAAGCAGACGCCCACGGTCACCTCGGGGCCGACCTCGTTGTCGACGAGGTGCCGGGCCAGCTGGTTGGCCCGCCCGTCCAGTTCGGCGAAGGTCAGCCGGTCGGCGTCGTGGACCAGGGCGGTCGCCTCAGGGGTGCGCGCCGCCTGCCGGGCGAACTGCTCGGCCACCGGCAGCTCGGACAGCAGCTCGGTGTCGGTGGCGTTGTGCCGGGTCAGCAACTCGGTGCGGTGTTCCTCGCTCAGCGCGGGGAACTCCCGCAGCGTGCGGTCCGGGTCCCGGGCGATGTCCTCCAGAAGGGCACGCAGGTCGGCGGTGACCCGCTCGGCGGTCCGCGCCTCGAAGAGGGCGGGGTCGTACGCGAGCCGGAAGGACAGCTGCTCGCCGGCGAACACCGCGAGCACCATGCCGTAGCTGGTGGGCTCCAGGGAGCGCACATCGCGGATCCGTACGCCCTGTTCGGCGCCCATGTCGCCGTCGTAGGGGTAGTTCTCGAAGACCACGTAGCTGTCGAACAGGTCAACTCCCGCGGGCAGTTCGGCCCAGCCGCGGATCTGCGCGAGCGAGACGTACTCGTGCTGGCGGGAGGCGACCTGGCTCCGCTGGAGATCGGCGAGCCACTCCAGGAGGGGCTGGTCGTCGCGGATGGTGGCACGCACCGGCAGGTTGTTGATGAACAGCCCGATCATCGACTCCACGCCGGGCAGGTCGGCAGGGCGGCCGGAGACGGCGGAGCCGAAGCAGACCTCCCGCTCGCCCGCGTAGCGGGACAGCAGCAGTGCCCAGGCGCCCTGTGCGAGGGTGTTGGCGGTGAGCCGGTGGCGGCGGGCCAGTGCCTCCAGTTGCTTGGTCACGTCGGGGGCGAGTTGGAAGCGCGAGCTGGCTTCCGTCCCTGCCCGGGTGGCGTCCTGTGCGCTGTGATCGACAGGCAGGGGGGTGGGCATGGTGAAACCGTCGAGCAGCTGCTTCCAGTACTGCTCGGCGTCACCCAGGTCCTGCCGGCCCAGCCACTGCACATAGTCGCGGAAGGGCCGCCGGGCGGCCGGCTCCGGGCGCTCGTGCCCGGTCAGCAACAGGTAGTGGTCGAGTACTTCGGCGATCAGCTCGGCCGCGCTCCAGCCGTCCAGCAGCAGGTGGTGCGAGGTCCACACCACGCGCAGCCCGCCGCCGGGCTCCTCGATCAGGGTCAGCCGCATCAGCGGCGCGATCGTCAGATCGATACCGCGGGTGCGGTCCTCGGCCAGGAAGGCATCGAGCCGCCGGCCGGCCTCCTGCTCGGTCAGCGCGCTGTGGTCCAGCCGCTCCACCGGGACCCGCACCTGCTCGCGGACGACTTGGAGCGGTTCGGCAGTGTCCTCCCAGACCACCGCGGTGCGCAGCATCGGGGTGCGGTCGGCGAGCCGCTGCCAGGCCGCCGCGAACGCGTCGGTGTCCACGCCGCCTTCCAGTACGAAGGAGAGCTGGCCGAGGTAGACGCCCTCGCCCTCCTCGGTGAGGCTGTGGAAGAGCAGGCCGTGCTGCATCGGGGTGACCGGGTAGAGGTCGGCGATGCGTCCCCCGTCGGCGGCGAGCGTGTCCAGCAGCCGCTGGTCAACCGTCGCCAGCGGGAAGTCGGAGGGTGTGGCGCCGGCCGCCGACCCGCCCGGGTCCTTGCAGTGCGCCGCCAGGGCGCGCAGTGCCGTGACGAGCTCTTCGCCCAGACGCTCGACGGTCTCGGCGTGGTGCACCTCGGTGGAGTGGAACAGCTCGAACTCCAGCCGGCCGTTGCGCACCCAGGCCACGATGTCCAGCAGGTATTCCAGCTTTTCGGCGGGCGAGAGTTCGGTGCCGAAGCCCAGGCGGGAATCGCGGACCAGACCGCTGCCGTCGTCCGAGGAAGTCATCCGGCCGAGGTAGTTGAAGCTGACCTGGGCCCGCGGGGCCTCCGCGAGCACCTCAGCGGGTGCACCGACCGGGCTGAGGTGCCGCAGTGCGCCGTAGCCGATGCCGCGCCGCGGAACGGCCCGCAGCTGCTCCTTGACGGACCGCAGCAGCGCGCCCCAGTCCTCGCCGGCCGGGGCGTCCAGGGCCACCGGGAAGCTGCTGGTGAACCAGCCAGTGGTGGCGCCGATCTCCAGGTCCTCGAAGATCTCCTCGCGGCCGTGGCCCTCGAGGTCGATGAGGACCGCGGAACGGCCGGTCCAGTCGGCGAGCACCCGCCCGACCGCGGACAGCAGCACGTCGTTGACCTGGGTGCGGTAGACCACGGGGACCTCGCGCAGCAGCGCTTCGGTGTCCGCCGCATCGAGGCTCACCCGTACGCTCGCGGCCGATGCGACGGTCGGGGTGCCTGCGGCGTCGGCCGGCAGCCCCGGCTCGGCCCGCCCGGCGACGCCTGCCCAGTAGTCCAGCTCCTCGTCGAAGGCGCCGGACACGGTGTGCTCGGACAGCCGCCGCGACCACTCGAGGAACGAGCTGCTCTTCGCACCGAGGTCCACCGGACGTCCCTCAGCTGCCTGCCGGTAGCCACGCTCCAGGTCGGCGAGGAGCACCTGCCAGGACACCGCGTCCACGATCAAGTGGTGTGCGGTCAGGAAGAGTTGCGGTGCCCCCTCGCCGTGGTCGAAGAGCAGGGCTCGCACCAGCGGGCCCGCGCTCAGATCGAGTCCGGACTGCGCGGTGGCCGCCGCTTTCTCGACGGCCTGCCCGTCGTCGCCGTCCAGCTCGATGCGCTCCAGCGGCCACCGATCTCCCGGGGCGGCGATCTCCTGCTGCCACCGGCCGTACGCCGAGGTGAAGCGGGTGCGCAGCACGTCGTGGTGGTCCAGCAGGGCGTCGAGGGCGGACTGCAGCGCTTCGGGCGCCGGGGGATGCGCGAGGTCGGCCAGGACGGACATCGTGTAGTGGTGGGGGGCGATGGTGTGGTGGCGGAAGAAGGTGCGCTGGATCGGGGTCAGCGGCACCCTTCCGACGACCGGCTCCATACTCACGTCTGCCTGCTCCTCCGGGTTGCGTGCCGACACCACCGAGGCGAGTTCGGCGACGGTCTGATGACTGAAGATGTCCTGGGACGAGAGGCGAAGGCCCAACTCCCGGGCTCGTGCAACCACTTGGATGCTGAGGATCGAATCGCCGCCCAGGTCGAAGAAGTTGTCCTCGACGCCCACCGACGGAATCCGGAACACCTGGGCCCAGACCGCCGCCAGGGACTCTTCGGCGGGCGTGCGGGGTGCGGTGCGCGCCGTCTCCGCCTGTTCGGCGGGGGCGGGTGCGGACGGCAGGGCGCGGCGGTCGACCTTGCCGTTGGAGTTCAGCGGCAGCCGCTCCAGCTCGACGAACGCCTGCGGCACCATGTGCCGGGGCAGCAGACCGCCCAGGTAGCCGCGGAGTTCGACGAGGTCGAGGGCGGCGCCTTCGACGGGGACGAGGTAGCCGGTCAGCCCGCTGCCGTCGGCCTCTGGGCGCACTGTGGCAGCGGCGTCGGCGATGCCGGGGTGCCGCCGCATGGCGGTCTCGATCTCGGCGAGTTCGACCCGGAAGCCGCGGATCTTCACCTGGTCGTCGGACCGGCCTAGGAACTCGATGTCGCCGCTGGGCAGGAACCGGGCCCGGTCGCCGGTGCGGTAGAGCCGCGCGGCGTCCGTCTCCAGCATGAACGGGTCCTGCAGGAACCGCTCTTCGGTCAGATCGGGCCGGTTCAGATAGCCCCTGGCCACCCCGGGGCCGCCGAGGAAGAGCTCGCCGACGACACCGACCGGCACCGGCCGCAGGCCGGCGTCCAGGATGTACATCCGGGTGCCGGGGATGGGCCGCCCGATGGGCACACTGGCCGTGCCGGGCAGCGAGTCCGCCCGGACCGGGAAGACCGAGGACTCGACGGTTGCCTCGGTGACGCCGTAGCTGTTGAGCACGATGGTGTCCGGGGAGACCCGGTTCAGCAGCCTGCGGCAGTCCTCCGTTCGCCAGTTGTCCGAGCCGATGGCGAGGTAGCGCAGCGGCGGGAAGGTGCGGTCGGTGCGGTCGGCTTCGTCCAGCAGCGCGTTGGCCAGCGACGGCACGGTTTCGAGGTGGGTGACCCGGGCGCGTTCCATCAGGTCGAACAGCCGCGGCGGATCGGTGGTGACCGACGCCGGGGAGATCACCAGGGCGCCGCCGAAACACAGGGCGTGCCCGAGGTCGGAGACGAACACATCGAAGGCCATGCTGGCGAGGTTGAGCTGGCGCGCCGGGCGGCCCTCGACGCCGTAGACCCGGCCCCAGGCGGCCACCGCCTGGCTCACGCTGCGGTGCTCGACCATCACGCCTTTGGGGCGCCCGGTTGATCCGGAGGTGTAGATGACGTACGCCAGGCTGTCGGGAGTGACCTCGACGGTGGGCGCCTGCGGGGGCCACTGCTCGATGTCCGCCCACTCGGCGTCCAGGCGCAGCACGGTCGCATCGCACAGCGGCAGCCGGCCGGCCACTGTCTGCTGGGTGAGCAGCATGGCGGCGTCGCTGTCGTCGAGCACCTGCTTGTGCCGCTCGGCCGGGTGGCCGGGGTCCAGCGGCAGATAGGCTCCACCGGCCTTGAGGACGGCGAGGGCCGCGGTGACCATGTCTGGTCCGCGCTCCAGGCAGATCGCGATGACGGCGTCGGGGCCGACTCCCTGGTCCAGCAGGTGGTGGGCCAGCTGGTTGGCGCGGGCGTCCAGTTCGGCGTAACTGAGCACCTGGTTCTCGAAGATGACCGCGTCGGCGTCCGGGGTCAGCCGGGCCTCCTGCGCGAAGATCTCGTGCAGACACAGCTCCTCGAACGGCACGGTGTCGCGGTTCCACTCGTAGACGACGCGGTCGCGCTCGCGCAACGACAGCATCGGTACCTCCCCTACCCGCTGCTCGGGGGTGGCGGCGATGCCGTTGAGGAGCACCACGAGCTGTTCGGCCAGGCTCTCGGCCTGGGTGTGGTCGTAGAGTTGCGGGTCGTAGGACAGTTGGAGGACGAGTTCTCCGTCGTCGGTGAATGCGGTGAGGTCCAGCGGGAAGCTGGTGGTGTCCACCGCTGCGAGCTCCCGCAGCCACAGGCCGTTGCGCTGTGCCGCCTCGTCGTTGCCGGGGTAGTTCTCGAAGACCACGACGGTGTTGAACAGGCCGGTGGCACGTGGCAGTTCGCTCCAGCTCTGGATGTCGCCGAGCGCGGCGTACTCGAAGTCGCGCGCCTCGGCCTGGGCCTCCTGGAGGTCCCTCAGCCAGCCGATGAGCCCGTCGGTGTCCGGTACCTGGGTGCGTACCGGCAGCGTGTTGAGGAAGTTTCCGACGATGGCGTCGGCGCCCGGGAGGTCGGTGGGGCGGCCGGCGACGGTGGAGCCGAAGCAGACGTCGCGGGTACCGGAGTGGCGGGCCAGCAGCATCGCCCAGGCGCCTTGCACCGCGGTGTTCAGGGTCAGCCGGTGCCGGCGGACCGTCACGGTCAGCGCCTCGGTCTCGGCTCCGGTCAGCTCGGCCCTGACCTGCGCGGCGGATTGCGACTGGCGGCCCGGGGGCAGGCTCTGTCCGTACGGGAGCGGTGTCGGCGCGTACATTCCGGCCAGCGCTGTCCGCCAGTGCGCTTCGGCCGCCGCGCGGTCCTGCTTGCCGAGCCAGGCCACGTAGTCCCTGAAGGGCGGGCGCTGGCGCCTGCGTTCGGCGGGCCGTGTGCCGCTGTCGACGAGTGTGCGGTACTGCGCGAACACATCGGCGAACAGGTGGGAGGAGCTCCAGCCGTCGAGGATGACGTGGTGGAAGCTCCATACGACGCGGACCGCCGCTGCCCGCTCACGGATCAGCACCAGGCGCATCAGCGGGGCCTGGGTCAGGTCGATTCCGGCATTCTGCTCGGCGTCGACCAGTTCGCGCAGCCTGATCCGGCGGCCTGACGCGTCGGTGTCCGTCCAGTCCAGGTAGCGGACCTTCAGACGGGCTTCGCGGGCGACGATCTGCACGGGTCGCGGGACGCCCTCCCATCTCAGGTGGGTGCGCAGCGCCGGGGTGTGGTCCACGACGTGCTGCCAGGCCGCGCCCAGCGCCTGGATGTCCTCGACGCCCTCCAGCAGGAAGCTGACGTGGTCGAAGTAGGCGCCTCCGTCGGGCTGGTTGAGCGCGTGGTAGAGCATGCCGGACTGCATCGGCGTCAGCGGGTAGATGTCCTCGACCGCCGAGCCCGGCGGCACCAGGGTGTCCACGGTGCGCTGGTCGAGTGGCACGAGGGGGAAGTCGCCGGGCACCGCGCCGCCTGTGCCGGGGCGCAGACAGTGCTCGATGAGCTCTTCCAGCGCCGCGATGAAGTCGTCGGCCAGCGCCTGGACGGTGTCCCGGTCGTACAGCTCGGACGAGTAGTGCACGGTGAACGCCAGTCTGCCGTCGCGGACTTCGCCGACGAAGTCGAGGAGGTGCGGGCGCTCTTCCCGCGGACTGTGTTCCTGCCCGTAGTCGAATTGCTGTCCACGGTAGAGCTCGCTGCCGGCGGTGCCGTCGCTCCACTGGCCGAGGTAGTTGAAGCTCACCTCGGGACGTGGGCCGTCGGCCAGGGCGCGGCGTTGCGGTTCGTCGGTGGCGAGGTAGCGCAGCGCACCGTAGCCGATGCCGCGGTGAGGCACCGCCCGCAGGCTTTCCTTGGTGCTCAGGATCAGATCGCGCCATGACCGGTCCGCCGGGGAGTCCAGCAGGACCGGGAAGATCGAGGTGAACCAGCCGACGGTACGGGAGATGTCCGTGCCGTCCAGGATCTCCTCGCGGCCGTGGCCCTCCAGCGAGATGAGGGTGCGCTCCTGCCCGGTGTGGCGGGCCAGGGACCGGCCGAGCGCGGTGAGCAGGATGTCGTTGACCTGGGTGCGGTAGGCCTTGGGCACCTCTTGGAGGAGCTGGCGGGTGCGCTGTTCGTCCAGACCCGCGGGGACCTCGTGGGTGACCTCGAAGGTGTTGCGTCCGTTGCGGTCGGTGGGGAACGCCGTCACCTTCGCGGCGGCCGCGTCCGTCCAGTGCTTCAACTCGCCCTGGAATCCTCCCTGTTCGGTGAAGTCGGCCAGTCGCCGTGCCCAGCTGAGGTACGGCGTGGAGGCGGCACCGAGGTCGGTCTTCCCGCCGCGTACCACCTGCCGGTAGGCGCTCTCCAGGTCTTCCAGCAGGATCCGCCAGGAGACGCCGTCGACCGCGAGGTGGTGCACCGTCAGCAGGAGCCGCGGACGGTCCTGCGCGCCGCGGTCGAACAGCAGGCAGCGCAGCAGACGCCCCTGGAACGGGTCGAGATCGGCCTGAGCGGCCTCGGACAGCTTGCGCATGGCCGCGTCGCGCTCATCCGGGGCGAGGTCGCCGAGGGCGATCCGCTCGATGCCGGGGTCCGGCGTGTCCCGGTCGGGTCCCTGCTGCACCAACTCGCCGTCCACGGCTGTGAACCGGGTACGCAGTGCACCGTGGTGCCGGACGACGGCCCGCAGCGCATCGGACAGTGCCCGTTCGTCCACCTGCGCGTCAAGGGTGAGCAGCACCGACTGGTTGAAGTGCGCGGGTCGAGCGGTGTGGTGTTCGAAGAACCACCGCTGTACGGGTGTCAGGGGCGCCGGCGCACCGTCCTGCGCGTCCTCCTCCACGGCAGGCGCCGGCGCGGGCGCGGTGGCGCGCGCCAGGTCGGCCAGTGTCTGACGGGAGAAGATGTCCTTGGAGCTGATCGCCAGTCCGGCCTGCCGGGCCTTGGCGACCACCTGGATGCTGAGGATCGAGTCTCCGCCGAGCTCGAAGAAGTTGTCCTGGGCGCCGACCCGGTCCACGCCCAGGACCTGCGACCACACCTCCGCCAAGGCCTCCTCGGCCTCACCGGCCGGCGCCTGGAAGGCGGTCCGCTCCTCGGTCCGCTCCTCCGGCGCGGGCAGTGCTCGCTGGTCCACCTTGCCGTTGGGGGTGAGGGGGAACTGCTCCAGGGTGACGAACGCGGAGGGGACGGTGTAGCCGGGCAGCCGGCTTTCCGTGAACTCCCGCAGCTCCGCCGTGCCGATCTGTGATCCGGCCTCCGGGCGGACGTAGCCCACCAGCCGCTTGCGCTCACCGTCGGTACGGGCGATGACCAGGGCCGCTGCGACGGCCGGGTGCGCTTCGAGCACCGCCTCGACCTCGCCCGGCTCGATGCGGTAGCCACGCACCTTGACCTGGTTGTCCACCCGGCCCAGGAAGTCCAAAGTGCCGTCCGGCAGCCACCGGACCCGGTCGCCGGTGCGGTAGACCCGCTCGCCCGGCACCGAGGAGAACGGCGCCGGGAGGAACCGCTCCTCGGTCAGTTCGGGCAGACCCAGGTAGCCGCGGGCGACGCCCGGTCCGCCGATGTAGAGCTCACCGGGAGAGCCGACCGGTACCGGCTGCCGCCGCTCGTCCAGCACATGGACGGTGGTGTTGCGGATCGGGCGCCCGATGGGCACCGGCCGCACACCGTCCGCGTGATGGATCTCGTGGAAGGTGGCGAAGGTGGTGGTCTCGGTCGGACCGTAGATGTTGGCGAACCGCCGCGGCGGCTCACCCGCCAGGAGCTGGGCGACCCGGCGCGGGCTCAGTGCCTCGCCACCCACCAGCAGGTGGCGCAGTCCCCGGAAAGCGCCCGGCTCCACATCGACCACCTGATTGAACACCGCGGTGGTCAGGAACATCGTGGTGACGCCGAGCCGCTCCAGGGCGCGGGCGAAGGCATGCGGGTCGAGCAGCACCTCCTTGGCTACCACGGCTATGCGCGCCCCGGCCACCAGCGGCGCCCAGCTCTCGAACGTCGCCGCGTCGAAGGTGGCGTCGGCGGCCTGCGCCACCACGTCGTCGGCCTCCAGCGGCGCGTAGTCGGCGTCGCTGATCAGCCGCACGATCGACCGGTGCTCCACCACCACACCCTTGGGCCGTCCCGTGGAGCCCGAGGTGTAGATGACGTACGCGGCGTCCTGCGCACCGACCGTCACCTGCGGGGTGTGTGCTGGGAACGCGGCGATGGCCGCGGTCTCCTCGTCGAGGCAGATGCGCCGGGTGCCGGCGTCGGGGAGTCTGCCGAACAGCCGCCGCTCGGTCAGGCATAGGGGTGCGGCGGTGTCACCGAGCACGAACGCGATGCGGTCGGCCGGGTAGTCCGGGTCGATCGGCACATAGGCGCAACCCGCCTTGAGGACGGCCAGAGTGGCCACGACCAGCTCCGGGCCGCGCGGCAGGCAGATCGCGATGTGATCGCCGGGCGCGGCTCCGCGGTCGAGGAGCAGGTGCGCCAGCCTGCTGGAGCGCTCGTCCAGCTCCCGGTAGTCGAGGGTGGCGCCAGCCCCGACGACCGCAACGTTGTCGGGGGTGGCGGCCGCCTGTGCGGTGATCAGGGTGTGTACGGGGGTGTCGGCAGGGAAGTCCGCGCGGTTCTCGGTCCAGCCTGTGGTCAGTGCGGTGCGCTCGTCGTCGGTGAGCAGCGGCAGGTCGCCGACGGGGCGGCCGCTGTCCGCGACGATCCCGGCCAGCAGCACCTGGAGCCGGGTGCAGAGGGCGTCGATGGTCGATGCGTCGAACAGGTCGGTGTTGTACTCCACCGATCCGGCGAGACCGCCCTCGGCGACCGGCTCGAACTCCAGTGTCATATCGAAGATCGACGAGACGGACGGCGGCCGGAAGTCGGTGACCTGCAGACCCTTGAGGCCGGGCGCACCGCCCGGAGCGTTCTGCAGCACGAGTGCCGCCTGCACCAGCGGTGTACGGCTGGGGTCCCGCTCGGTCTGCAAGGCGTCCACCAGCCGGTGGAAGGGGATGTCCTGGTTGCTCAGCGCGTCCCAGATCCGGTCGGTGGTCCGCTCGACCAGCTCATCGAAGGGCATCTCCGGGTCGATCTGCGCGCGTAGCACCAGCGTGTTGACGAAGAAGCCGACCAGCGGCTCCAGTTCGGTGCGGTCGCGGCCCACCGAGACGGTGCCCAAGGCGACATCGCGCTGTCCGCAGTGGCGGGACAGCAAGACCTGGGTGGCGGCGGTCAGCACCGAGAACAGCGTCCCACCATGCCCGGCGGCGAGCGCGTCCAGGCCCTGGGCGACATCCCCGGGCACCTGGAAGGTGTGCAGTGCGCCCACCGTCGTCCGGACCGCAGGACGGGGCCGGTCGGTGGGCAGCTCCAGTGGCGCGATGTCCGCCAACTCGGCTTTCCAGTAATCGAGTTGTGCATCCAGGTCGGCTTGGGTGCAGTGTTCGCGCTGCCAGACCGCGTAGTCGCGATAGGTCACCGGAAGCGGACCGAGGCGCGGGGCGCGCTCCTCCAGGGCGGCGGCGTACAACTCGCCCAGCTCCGTCATCAAGATGCCCTTGGACCAGCCATCGGCGGCGATGTGGTGCATGTTCAGGAACAGCACATGCTCCTCGCCGCCGTGCCCGGCGGACCCGAGCTTGGCGAGCACCACGCGCAGGACGGGGCCCGTGGCGAGATCGAATGCCGTACCGAGCTCGGCGCGCAGCAGCCGGTCCAGCTCCGCCTCACGGTCGCCCGCGGGCACCTGGGTGAGGTCCACCCGGCGGATTTCCGGGTCGGCGGCGGGGCGTACGACCTGGTGTGCCCGGCCGTCGACGGTGGCGAAGGTGGTGCGCAGCGGCTCGTGCCGGGCGATCAGCCCGCCCAGGGCGGTCCGCAGGGCGTCGACGCGCAGGTCGCCGGTCAGCCGCAGCCCGACGGACGAGGTGTATTCCACGCTGCCGGGCTGGAACTCGTGCAGGAACCAGAGCCGTTCCTGGCCGAAGGACAGCGGCGCGTCGGGCAGGTCGCCCAGCGGGCGCAGCGCGCCCCGGTCTGCCTGCGCGCCCGATCCCGTGCGTCCGGCCAAACGCTGTTCCAGCAGCGCCTCCGCGCTTGGGCCCTGTGCGCTCTCCGGCGTGTCGCCCTTCACCTGGTCACTCATCGTTCACTCCCCCGCGCGCTGCCGCGCGTCGTTGTGTCGGCCGGCGCGCGGCGCGAGTCGTCAAGTACTTTGCGTCGGACTTCCGCCGCCAATGCGGCCACGGTGCGCGCGGCGAAGATCTCCCGCGCGGAGACCCGGATGCCGAACCGCTCCCGGATACGGGAGGTGATCTGCAGGGTCAGCACCGAGTTGGCGCCGAGGGCGAACAGATCGTCCTCGACCCCCACCGGGCCCTCGCCGAGGACCTCGGCCCACATCTGGGCCAGTGCCTCTTCGGTGGGGTTGCGTGGCGCGGTCGCCGCGTCCCCGCCGCTCGCCCGCTCCTGCGGCATCGGCAGCGCGCGTCGGTCGATCTTGCCTGTCGTGGTCATCGGGAACGCGTCCAGAACGACGAGCACCGTGGGCACCATGTAGTCGGGCAGCTGCTCGGCCAGGCGGGTGCGGACGCCCTCGGGATCCACCCCCTCCGGGCCCTGCGCCACCACGTATCCGACCAGGTCGTGGTGGCCACTGCGCTGCTGCCGCGCCAGCACGGCGGTCTGCGCCACGCTCTCCTCGCGCAGCAGCGCGGTCTCCACCTCACCCAGTTCCACGCGGTATCCACGGACCTTGACCTGGTTGTCGATCCGGCCCAGGAACTCCAGCTCCCCTTCGGGCAGCCAGCGGACCAGGTCACCGGTGCGGTAGAGCCGCCCGCCGGCGTCCGGTCGCAGGTGATCGGGAACGAACCGCTCCGTGGTCAGCTCGGGCCGCTCCAGATAGCCGCGAGCCACTCCGATGCCGCCGATGTAGAGCTCGCCGGGCACCCCGACCGGCACCGGGTTGCGGTGCTCGTCCAGGACGTAGGTGCGGGTGTTGGTGATCGGCGCGCCGATCGAGGGCAGCCGCCCGGGTGCCGCGTCCTCCTCCGGCTGGAGGAGGACGGCGGTGGTCAGCACGGTGATCTCGGTCGGCCCGTACTGGTTGACCAGGGTGAAGGGGGCTTCCCTGGGCAGTCGGCGCCGGACCACGTCCGCGCCGGTCAGCACATAGCGGAGCGCGCCGTGCCACAGCGCGGGCTGGTCCAGTACGGAGTCCAGCCGCGGGGCCGGCACCAGCGTCACGGTGATGCCCTCCGCCACCATCCAGGCGGCGAACTCGTGCGGATCGTCCAGCGCGACGTCCGGCGCGAAGTACACCCCCGCGCCGCACGCCAGGTTCGCCCATACCTCCAGCACGGTCGGGTCGAAGCCCGGACCGACGATCTGCGACGCCCGGTCGCCGGGGCCGATGCGGTAGAAGTCCCGGTACCAGTCGCAGAGGTTGACCACGCCACGGTGCTCGATAAGCACGCCCTTGGCGCGCCCGGTGGAGCCGGAGGTGTAGATGACATAGGCGAGGTCGTCCGAGGAGACCGCCACCCGCACCGGTTCGGCCGCCGCGTCCGCGCCGCCCCGGCCGGGGCCTTCGTCCTCGACGTACAGCGCTGCGGTGCCCTCCGGCACCGGCGCGGCCTCCAGCGCGTGCCGCGTCAGCAGCAGTGGCACGGACGCGTCCTGGAGCATGTACGTCGTGCGGTCATGCGGCAGCTCGGGGTCGAGCGGCAGGTACGCCGCTCCGGCCTTGAGCACCGCGAGCTGGGCCGTCACCATCTCGGCTCCGCGCCCGGTGCGTACCGCGACCACCGCGCCCGGCCGCACCCCGTTCTCCAGCAGTCGCCGCGCCAACCGGTCCGCCCGGCCGTCGAGTTCGGCGAAGGTCAGCCGGGTCTGCGGTGTGGCGACGGCTATCGCGTCCGGCGTGCGGGCGGCCTGCTCGGCCACCAGCTGGTGCACGGTGGTGCGGTCCGCGCGGCCCGCCGCATCGGTGTCGTTCCACCCGGTGGTGACCTGGCGACGCTCCTCGCGGTCCATCAACGGCAGCTGTCCCAGCGTCCGTCGCGGATCGGCCGCCATACCCTCCAGGAGGACGACGAGGTGGCGGGCGAGGCGGGCGATCGTCTCCTTGTCGAACAGTGCGGTGCTGTACTCGATCAGCCCGGCCAGCGTCCCGTTGCGCTCCTCGAACTCGAAGCCGAGGTCGAACAGCGCGTTGAGCCGGGGCAGCCCGAATTCCTCGATACGCAGTCCCTCAGGCCCCGGCACCGGCCCCTGCGCGCGCTTGAGCAGCAGCGCCGCCTGAATCAGCGGGGTGCGACTCGGGTCGCGGTCCGGCCGCAGTTCCTCGATCAGCCGGTCGTAGGGCAGGTTCTGGTGGGTGAAGGCGTCCAGCACGGTCCTGCGGACATCGGACAGGAACTCGGCGACCGTCAGCTCGGGGCGTACCTGGGCGCGCAGCACCAGGGTGTTGACGAAGAAGCCGAGCACATTCTCCAGTTCGCTGTGGTCCCGGCCGGAGACGATGGTGCCGAGTGCCACGTCCCGCTGCCGGGCATAGCGCGAGAGCAGCAGCTGTACGCCGGCGGCGATGGTGGCGAAGAGAGTGGCCCCCTCCTTCCGGCACAGCGCGGTCAGGTCGGCGACCAGGCCGGGGCTGACCTCGAAGCGGTGTGCCGCGCCGCGGGTGCTGCGCGTGGCGGGGCGGGGCCGGTCGGTGGGCATCTCCAGCGGTACGACGCCGTCCAGCTGCCGCTTCCAGTACTCCAGATCGGCCGCGCCGTCGTCGCCGCGCGGGGTGCGCTGCCAGACGGCGAAGTCCGGGTACTGCACGGGCAGCGGCTCCAGCGCCGCGGGCCGGCCGGTGTGCGCAGCCTCGTAGAGCACGCCGAGTTCGCGCGCGATGACGTCCTTCGACCAGCCGTCGGTGACGATGTGATGCATGTCCAGGACGAGTACGTGGTCCTGGTCGGCGAGCCGGATCAGCAGGGTCCGCAGCACGGGCCCGGCACGCAGGTCGAACGGCTCGCTCAGCTCGGCCCGCAGCACCCGTTCCAGCTCGGCGTCGCGGCCGGCTGTCTGCTCCTCGGGCGCCTCGTTGCGGGCACCGACGTCGATCAGCCGGAGAGGCACCTCGCCCGGCTCGTGGACGATCTGCAAGCCGTGCCCGTCCCGCGAGCCGAACGTCGTGCGCAGCGACTCGTGGCGGGACGACAGGGCCGTGACCGCGGCGCGCAGTGCCGGTAGGTCGAGCGGCCCGGTCAGTCGCAGGCCGAGCGCAGAGTTGTACTCGCTTCCCTGGGACTCGTAGTCGTAGAGGAACCACAGCCGCTGCTGGCCGAAGGAGAGCGGCAGGGCCGCATCCCGGCCGACCGGCACAAGTCCCGCCTGGCGGGCCGGGACGCTGCCCAGCCGCCCGGCGAGCCCCGCCACGGTCGGCGACTCGAACAGGGTCCGGATGGGCACCTCAACGCCCAGGACGGAGCGGATGCGGCCGACCAGTCGGCCGGCCAGCAGAGAATGGCCGCCCAGGTCGAAGAAGTCGTCGTCCACTGCGACCGCGCTGACGCCCAGCACCTCGCAGAACAGGTCGCACAGCTGCTCCTCGCGGGCGATCCGCGGGCCGCGGCCGCGGACGGCCTCCTGCGCGCCGGGAGCCGGGAGTGCGCCGCGATCGGTCTTGCCGTTCGGCGTCAGCGGGATCTCGCCCAGCGCCACCACGGTCGCGGGGATCATGTACGCGGGCAGCTTGGTGGCGGCGAAGGCGCGCAGCGCGGCGCCGTCCACCGCGCCGCCGCCGTCATCAAGCCCGTCGCCCTCCCGGGCCGCCGGGACCACGTAGGCCACCAGCCGGGTGTCACCGGGCCCGTACTCGCGGGCCACCGCGACCGCCTTGGCGATGTCTGGATGCTGCTCCAGGACGGCCTCGATCTCGCCGAGTTCGATCCGGAAACCCCGGACCTTGACCTGGAAGTCGACGCGGCCCAGGAAGTCCAGGTTGCCGTCGGGGGCCCAGCGCGCCAGGTCGCCGGTGTGGTACATCCGCTCGCCCTCGGCGCCGAAGGGGTCCGGGACGAAGCGCTCGCGGGTCAGCTCCTCCTGGTGGAGGTAGCCCAGTGCCACCCCGTCGCCGGCGATGTACAAAGCGCCCGCGACACCGACCGGCACCGGCCGCAGGGCGTCGTCGAGCACATAGACACGGGTGTTGCCGATGGGCCGGCCGATCGTGGGTGGCCCGGGGCGCTCGTCGAGCCGGGCGGCGGTGGACCAGATGGTGGTCTCGGTGGGCCCGTAGAGGTTGGTGACCTCCGAGCCGAGCGCACGCATCCGGGCACCGAGCGCGGTGGGCAGGGCCTCGCCACCCACCAGCATCCGCAGGCCGCGCAGGACGTCCGGGTGCTCTTCGCACAGTGTCTGCCACAGGCTGGGCGTGGCCTGCATGATCGTGGCGCCCGATCGGGTCAGCAGCCCGGCCAGCGCCGCGGGGTCGGTGACGGTCTCGCGCTCCGCGAGCACCACGGCCGCCCCGCTGATCAGTGGCAGGTACAGCTCCAGGGCGGCGATGTCGAACGCGATGGTGGTGACGGACAGCCAGGTGTCGCGGCCGGTCAGCGGGAAGAGGTCGCCCATGGACACCAGGAAGTTGGTCAGCGCGCGTCGGGCGACGGCCACGCCCTTGGGGCGCCCGGTGGATCCGGAGGTGTAGATGACGTACGCGGGGTGCCGGCCCACGGGGGTGGCGAGCCGTTCGTCCGTGGTCAGGTCCGTGCCGGGCAGGGCGTCCAGCCGCTCCCGCAGCGCGGGGTCGTCCAGGACGAGCAGCGGGGCAGATGTGCCGGGTAGCCGCTGTGCGGTGGCGCCGTCGGTGACCAGCGCGGACGGTGCGGCGTGGTCGAGGATGTAGGCGATACGGTCGGCGGGGTACTCCGGGTCCAGCGGGACATACGCCGCCCCGGCCTTGGCCACCGCGAGCAGCGCGACCACCAGTTCCGGGCCGCGCGGCAGCGCCAGCGCCACCAGGGCGCCGGGCCCCGCACCGCCGTCCACCAGCACCCGGGCCAGCCGGTTGGCCCGGGCGTTGAGTTCCTCGTACGACAGCCGTGTGGTGCCGCAGATCAGGGCGGTACGGTCGGCGCAGTGCCGTGCCCGGTCCTCGAACAGCTCGCCCACCCCGGCGTCCGGCACCGGGCGCGCGGTGGCGTTCCAGCCGGTCAGCAGCCGCTTTTGCTCGGCTGGGTCGAGCACGTCGTACCCGGCGGGGTCGGCGTCGGGGTCGGCGACGGCGGCCGCCAGCAGCCGCAGCAGTGCGTCGGTCAGCCGGCGCACGGTCGCGAGGGTGAACAACTCGGTGGCGAAGTCGACGGCCAGATCGATGCCCTGGAAACGTCTCAGGGCACCGTCGGTGGCGGTGTCCGTGGTCGCGCTCGCCTCGGTGTCGTCGCCGCCGGCCCGCTCCTGGAAGCCGAAGCGCAGGTCGAAGCGGGAGTGCTGGGCCGGCAGCCGGGTGACCCGGGCGGAGAGCGGGCCGAACTGCCGCCGGGCGGGCTCCTCTTGACGGAGATCGACGGCGACCTGCGCCAACGGGTGTCGGTTCAGGGCACGTTCGGGTCGCAGGGCGTCCACCACCTGCTCGAAGGGCACCGCGCCGTGGACCCGCGCCGCCTCGGCGGTCGCGGCGCAGTCCCGGACCAGCTCGCGGAAGCCGCGGCCCGGTGCGGGGGCGGTGCGCAGGACAGCCACATTCGCCAGCGGCCCCACTGTCAGGGCCGTCTCGGCGTCCTCCCGCCCCGGCAGCGAGATCGCCAGCGGGATGTCCCTACCGGCGCCGAAGCGGTGCAGGAGAGCCGCGATCCCGGCCTGCAGGACCGCGTCGAGTCCGGTGCCGGCCATCCGGGCCAGCTCTCCGAGCTGCCGGTGCAGTCCGGCATCCAGCGCAACGCGGTACTCGGCGCTCGGATAGTCGGTGGTCACGGGCCTGGTGCGGTCCAACGGCAGCTGGAGCTGCTCGGGGGCGCCTTCCAACGCGGTACGCCAGTGAGCCAGCTGCTTGGCGGCGAGGGTGCCCGGCTCCTGCGGTGCGCCGAGCGTGGCCCGTTCAGCAGCGGCGACGGCAGCGTACTGCGGGCGCTCGCCGATGCGCGGGATGCCGCCGGTGCGGACCGCCTCCGCGTAGGCGCCGGCGATGTCCTCGGTCAGCAGCCTCAGCGAACGCTCGTCCGCCGCGATCTCGTGCACGACGACGATCAGTACGTGGTCGTGCGGCCCGACGCCCAACAGCCGTATGCGCAGCGGGCATTCGGTGGTGAGATCCATGCCCTCGCCGGCGGCCTGGGACAGCGCCCGGTTCAGCCGCGCGGGCTGGATCGGCTCGGCGCGCAGCGCGGCGAAGGTCTCCTCCGGCGGGCGGAACTCCGGGCGGCAGCGCCCCTCCGCCTCGCGGTGCACGGTGCCCAGCAGCCGGTGCCGGCGCACCACAGCGGCCAGCGCCGCCCTCAGCGCGGGGATTTCCAGCGCGCCGGACAACCGCACCGAGACCGTGCGGGTCTGACCGGCCCGCGCTTCCTGGAAACGGTTGAGGAACCACAGCCTTTGTTGCACGGGGGACAGTTCGGTGTCGCTGTCCACGGTTACCACGGGCTCCCGCACATCATCGCGATGAAGACCGTCACTCATTGCTGTCACGTTCGCTCTCCAAAGAATTGCGGGACGCCCGGCCCGGTAATTTCCCGGCCAGGGCACGATCCACGTCGCCCGAATTACGCGGCGCGCTGCATCACTCGGCCACCGAATTGCATGAGGTCGGCGCGGCCGGACACTGGATCGAGCAGAAACCGGCCCAGGTGTTCAATTGCCGGATTCCGGGTGTGCCGGGCGGCGAAGAATCGGACGCCGTGGCCGGTCAGGTGGTACTCGGTTCCGTCGTCGTCCTCCAGCACGGCGGGGCCGGAAGCGGTACGGGAAATCCGGTAGACGGTTTCGCCGTTGATCCACCGGCCGGCGCAGTCCGGCAGCGGCCGGGCGCCGCCGTCCGCCGTGCCCGAGGAGGGCATGCCGATCTCCCGGCCCTGGGCGCGCAGCAGGGCGACCAGATCGTCCCAGGCGGCCGCGCCGGAGGAGGAATTGGCCTGGAGGGCGAGCACGGTGCCGCTCTCGGGGTGCACCCGCAGCTGGCAGGTGGTGCCCGCGGCGGCGGCGTCCAGGCCCAGCCACCGGCCGGGGCCCTGTCCGTACAGCGCCCAGGCCAGTCCCCAGCCGTCGGCCAGCCCGAAGGGCACGGTGTCGAAGGGTGCCTGCCGCATGACCTGCACGGCCTCGTCCGCCAGCAGCGCGGCGTGCGCGGTGGCCCGCCGGTCCAGGAAAAGCCGGCCGAAGGCGGCCAGGTCCTCGACCCGGCCGGCCAGCGCCGCGGCCGGCTCCGCGGCGCGTGGCACCGTTGTCTCGATCCGCACCCGCCCGGCCGCCGTGGCCGCGTGGCCCGGCAGCACCGCGGCGCGCCCCGGGGCCTGGCGCCTGGTGAGGAATGCCGGCGCGATGTCCAGCGGCGCGAGCACGAAGTCGGTCACGGCATCGCGCCAGCCCATTCCGGTGGCCGTCTCGATCAGTCGGCCCACGACGGTGAATCCGGCGTTGGAGTACGAGAAGGCGGCGCCGGGTGCGAAGAGCAGTCCGGCCGAGGCCGCGGCCATCGCGGCCTGCCCGGCCGAAGCGGGCTCTCCCGGCGGGTCGCAGACCAGGCCGGAGGAATGGCTCAGCAGATGTCGCAGGGTCACCCCGGCGGCGGCCTCGGGCCATTCGGGGAGGTAGGCGTTCACCGGTTCATCGAGGTCAAGGTCGCCGTCGGTCACGAGTTGCATGGCAGCCGTCGCGGTGAACAGTTTGGTGACCGAGGCAAAGGGCATGGAAACGGAGCCCACCGGTTCCTCGGCCGTATTGGAATCATTGATTCCGGCCCGCGCCACGGCGATTTCGTCGGCTTCGTACAGTGCGCATTGCAGAACCGGAATACGGTGTCTGCGCGCCAGATCGCCAAGCCATTCGCCCAGCAGCCGAGAATCCACTACACACTCCCCCACGTTGCATTCACCAGGAATCCGGAACAGCGCAGCACAAAAAACACCCTGGCGGGCTTGGTCCGGAGAGGGAAAACGCTTGTTCGCGAAAGAAGGCTAACACCGGGGAGTTCAGCCAGGTAGGGACGTTAAGCGGCAGGCAAATAGCGCAGGTTGCCACTCTGCCGGGGGTTGCGGCAGCCGATGCCGTACGCGGTCCGCGATGCGCTCGGCCGGCGGCCCCGCTGCTGCGAGCCCCGCCAGCCGGCTGTTTTCCGCTGGTATGTGCGCTACTCGCGCACCCCGATGGCGTCCGCGGGGCGGGAGCGCAGCGCCAGTTTGGTCGGCAGCAGTACCGCCGCCGCGGCCAGCGCCGCCGTCGCCGCGACGATCCCCAGATAGAGCAGCGGCGGGATGTAGGGCACGGGTGAGGAGGTCAGCCCGAGGCTCACCGTCATCAGGGGAAGCAGCGGCACGACGGTGCCCACCACCACGGCGATGAGGATGACCATCAAGGTCTCCGTGCGCATCATGCGCATCACCTGTTCCGGCGTCGCGCCGACCAGCCTCAGCAGGGCGAACTCCCGTGCTCGGCCCAGAGTTGTCATCACCAGGGTGTTGGCCACTGCGACGGCGATGTAGCCGAAGACAAGCACCAGCGGCAGCGCGCTGCCGACCAGCCCGGCCATCGCGCTCTGCTCCTGGGCGACGGACAGACCGCCCTCGTCCAGGATCTTCAGCCCCGGATACCGCTTGCCGATTCCTTCCAGGACCCCGGCGACCTTGTCCTTGTCCGCACCCGGTGCCACCCGCACCAGGACGGAATCGTCCAGCCGCTTGGAGCTGTGCGCGATCACTGCATCATGCGGGAGCGTGACGTCTCCGAAGCCCAGGCCGCGCTTGTATACGGCGACGACCTTGGGCTGCTGCTGCGCGCCGTCGGGGAGGTGCAGCCGCACCCGGTCCCCCACCCCGGCCCCCAAGGTGCTCGCCGCGCCGCTGCTGAGGGCGACCGTGTCCGGGGTCTTGCCCAGGCCGTTCAAGTCACCCTTGTCGACCTGGAGATCGAACAGCTTGTCCAGCTTCTGTGGCGTCACGCCCTGTGCGTCGTAGTCGAAGACCTCCGGGGAGTCCAGCAGCTTCCGGGAGGCGAACAGCTTGATCCGTACGGCCCCGGCTGCGGCTTCCACGCCGGGCAGCCGCTGGACGTCCCGCGTCGCCCCCACCGGCACCCCGCCGGCGTCACTGTTGAGCGTGTAGTCGGCGATCACACCCGCGGCGGCCTGGTCCTTGGCCGCCTCGGAGGTGGTGGTGGGGATGAACAGCTGTACGGAGGCGAAGCCGATCGCCAGGATCAGCGGCCCGATGCCCGCAGCCAACCGCCGGGCGTTGGAGCGGGTGTTGGCCACGGCCAGATACCCCAGCGTGCCGAACCGCTGCTGGAAGGGCCGCGCCAGCAGCCGGGTCGCCCGGCCCACCACCGGTGGCGCCAGCATCAGGATGGCGATGACCATGATGAGACCGCCGCTGCCCGCCCCCGCGACAGCGAAGATGCTGCCGAAGAACAGCGGGAGCATAGAGGCGGCCAGCCCGAGCACCAGCAGCACCACGCCGAAGGTGATCCGGGCACGCCCCAGCGTCGGCTCCTCGGTCTGCGACTGGCTCAGCGCCTCCACCGGCCGGATGGACACCACCTTGCGGGCCACGCCGAAGCCCGCGACCTGAGCGGTGATCACGCCGATGGCCACCGCGGCGATCATCGGAATCGGCCCGTAGGAGAACTCGAAGTCTCCCGGCACGACACCGATGACGGACAGCGCACCGCGCAGCAGGCCAGCGGCCATCGCGCCTGGCAGACAGCCGAGCACCGACGCCAGCAGCGAGATCACCAGCGCCTCGCCGGCGATCATCTTGTGGATCTGCTTGGGTGTCGCCCCGACCGCGCGCAACAGGGCCAACTCCCGGCGCCGTTGGTGTACGCCGAGCGCCAGGGTGCTGCTCACCACCATCATGGTGATGAGGATGACCGTGCCGCCCAGCGATCCGGCCAGCTCCTTCAGACTGCCGCGCGCGGAGGCCACGTCCGGGTTCTCCACACTGCTGCGCCCGTCGCCCGTGTAGATCTCCACCGGGGTCTTGTCGAGCTTCTGGCCGATCCGCTCCGCGAGCTCCTCGGGGTCGGTGCCCTTCTTACCGAGCACGCCGATCGCCGAGACCTGGTCGTCCCGGCCGTAGAGCTGCCGGGCCTGCGCGTCGGAGAAGAACACCGGTGGCGTACGCAGCTCGTCACCGGGGCCCCGGTACTCGACCACGCCGACCACCTTGAACCATGCGGCCGCTTCGGTCGTCGCCAGCCGCACGGTGCCACCGGCCCAGACCCCGGCCCGCTCGGCGAGGGACTTTTCCAGGACGACCTCTCCAGGATGCTCCGCCCCGCGGCCGCCGACCGGCTCGAACGGACCGAGCACCGAGCTGGCCCACGTGGTCCCAAGGGTCTCCGCCCCGTCCTCGCCCTTGAGGATGTTGCCGTCCTTGTCCACCAATTGGGTGGGTAAGCGCAGATCGGCCACGACCCGCTGCACACCGGGCACCGCTGCGGTCTTGTCCACCAGCGAGCGCGGCACCCCGACGGGGTCGTCCAGCGTCTTGGTCTTGGTGCTCTTGCCCTCGGTGACCGAGAACTCCTGCTTGCCCGCGACGACCACCGAAGCATGGTCATAACGCTGTACCGAGACCCCGGAGCCGATGCCGGACTGGAGGATGACACCGAATGCGGTGATCAGGATCGATGCCCCGAAAAGGGCTACGAACGCCCCCACGAAGCCGCTCTTGCGCTCCTTGACCGTCTTCAGTACGAGACTGAACACGTCTCACCACTCTCCCAGGCGAGTCATCCGCTCGGCGATCTGGTCCGGCGTCGCCCTGTTCATCTCCTCCGCGTACCGGCCGTCCGCCAGGAACACCACCCGGTGCGCGTAGGAGGCGGCGACCGGGTCGTGGGTCACCATGACCACGGTCTGCCCCGTCGAGTCGACGATGTCGCGCAGCAGCTGCAGCACCTGCTTGGCCGTACGGGTGTCCAGGGCGCCGGTGGGTTCGTCGGCGAAGACGACCTCGGGCCGCGCGGCAAGCGCACGGGCGATGGCGACGCGCTGCTGCTGACCGCCGGAGAGCTCAGCCGGCCGGTGCCCGAGCCGGTCGCTCAACCCCACCTGGGCCACTACCCGGTCCAGCCAGGCGGCCTCCGGCTGACGGTCGGCGAGCATCAGGGGGAGCGTGATGTTGTCGGCGACCGTCAGCGCCGACATCAGGTTGTACGCCTGGAAAATGAACCCGACGCGCTCCCTGCGCAGCATGGTCAGTTCGACCTCGTTGAGGCCCGAGAGATCAGTTCCGCCCAGCAGCACGGTCCCGGTGTCCGGCCGGTCCAGACCCGCCGCGCAGTGCAGGAAGGTGCTCTTGCCCGCGCCCGAGGGCCCCATGACCGCGGTGAAGGAACCACGCGCGAAGCTGAGGGAGAGGTCGCGCAGGGCGTGCACGGCGCCGGCGCCCTTGCCATATGTCTTGCGGACACCGTCGAGGCGTACCACCTGATTGCTGCCCGCCGACGGCCCGTCACCGTTGCCCTGCCCCGGGGGCGTGGCCTCGTTTGCACGGGAAGTCACAGCCAGTTCCGCCTCGGCCCGTGCCGCCCGGTCCCTTCTGCTCACATCCGACCCTTCGCTGCACAGTTTTTCGTCCAGTGTTTCCCTTCAGGACGCTAGGTCCCCGAGGTCGCCTCGGACCACCACGTGAACTGGAGAATGAAAGGTGCAGATAAGTGCCCCGGGCCTGCAATGGCGTTTCCCTTGGCCGGAGTGGGTGCCAGGTGACTCTGAGCGTGTAGTGGATGTTACTGGGGCGGCTTCTTGACGCGGCCGCATTACCACTCACGGCGCGCCGGCAGGAGATCGACCAGGATCTCGCGCATGACCTCGCGGCGTGCGGCGCGTGCGGGTTTCCGTTCTTCCCGGTGTCGCCGAACTCGGCGGCGTTCGCCAAAGTGTCGGGCACATCCAGGGCCGTGCCGTCCCAGGCGACCAGCCGCAGTCCGAAAGCGAAGACACCCGGTGTGCCCGGGGCCCTGAAGGGGCCGCACCTGCGCTCGAATAGGGCAGTGCCAGAACGAAGTAGACCATCATGCGGGCAGGCAGCAGACGACGGCGGCATTGGGTGTGGCCGCTATGCTCCATGACCTCGTCCACCAGCTCGGGAGTAATCCCTCTGTGAGCACCCCGAGGCGGACATGCTCTCCGAACGGCTGGCCCGGTGCCGCCGACGGCTCGTTCGGCCCCCCTTGTCTGCCTGCGGAGTTGGCGGACTGCGGCCGGGCGATGACACATTAAGCACCTAAGGGAGTTCCCTTGCGGACAGTCGGATCTTGGTCGATCTTCTGTCCTGCCGGGAGTTCCATTGTCGCATCCCGGCCTTCGCGTCAGCCTCACCGAAAGTGATGATCTACGCAACGTGACCAGGGGATAAACCGGGCTCGCTAACTCGCCGGCATTGCCCCGGCCTGGGGAAAAGCGGCCGCTCGGGCTGCTGGCCGGGCTCCGCAGACCAGCCGGTGCCCGGCCTTGGCATCACCGCCGGTGGTACGGTGATCACGATGCTGCCTCGGGGGGTCTAGTCATCCATGTCCGCGCCCGTGTTCACGACACTGCGCCAGATGCCTTTTCGGGAACTGCTCCGGAAGATGTTCAGCCGCTTCCCACCAGCCGCCGGTTACATCCTGCTGTGCTTGGGGACTGGTCTGGCCGGCGTGCTCTTCCTCTACGCGCTCATCATCGTCCTCGCCCTGTGCCTGGTGGGTACGGGCTTCCTACTGCTGCCCCTCGCACTGCGCGGACTGCGCCGGGTAGCCGAGTTCCACCGCCGCCGGGTCTCCCGCCAACTGGGTGTCGAAGTGGTCACCCACTACCGGGGGTTGGACACCGACCCCAAGCCACCGAAGCTGTCACTGAGTGACCCAGCCGTGCGCAAGGACGTCGTCTGGCTGCTGACTCACAGCCTGCTGGGCACGACCGTGTGCATCGCGGCGGTGAGCGCCTGCGGCGGCGCGGTCAATTGGCTCTCCGCACCCCTGTGGTGGCGGCTCGCCCCGCTGGAGCGGGACTCCGTCATCATGATCAACGTCGATTCGTGGCCGAAGGCGATCGGCGCCATGTTCATGGGAGTGGGCTACGCGGTGGTGGCCGCCGCTGTGGTGTCGTTGCTGGCCCGACTGCACGCTCTGGGCTCCCGGCGGCTGCTGATCGCCCGCACCCAGATCCCCCTGGCCCAGCGGGTGCAGGAACTGTCCGTCACCCGTGCCGAGGCGCTGGACGCGCACGACGCGGAACTGCGCCGCATCGAGCGGGACCTGCACGACGGCGCACAGGCCGGAATCGTTGCCGTGTCATTGCGTCTTGGCATGATCAAGCGGGCGCTCAATGCCCGCCCCGAGCAAGTGCCCGAGATGGTGGATGCGACCCAGCAACTCGCCCAGCACTCACTGGAATCGCTGCGTCAACTCGTGCGCGGCATCTACCCACCCGTGCTCATCGACCGCGGTCTTGTGGACGCCGTCCGCGCACTTACCGCGCTGAATGAAGTACCCACCAAGATCGATATCGAGGACAGTGAGAGGTCGCCGCTGCGTGCTCCGGCAGCGGTGGAGGCGGCCGCGTACTTCGTCGTCTCCGAGGCGATGACCAACATCGCCAAGCACAGCGGGGCGGACAGTGCGCTGGTGCGGCTGCGGATCACCGAGCGGAGCATCTCCATACAGGTGGAGGACAATGGCCGGGGTGGTGCCTCGGAGCATTCGGGCAGCGGAATCATGGGGGTACGCCGCCGGGTCGCCGCCTTCGACGGCACGACAGAACTCACCAGCCCGCCTGGGGGCCCGACCGTACTCAGAGTGGAGATTCCATGCGGATCCTGATCGCCGAAGACAACGCGTTGCTCCGGGAGGGCCTGGTCCTGCTTCTGGCCAGCGAGGGCCACGAGATCTGCACCACTGTGGACAACGGCGACGACCTGCTGCCCGCACTCCTCGAACACCGCCCCGATGCCGCGGTGGTGGACGTCCGGCTGCCACCCACCTTCCGTGATGAGGGCCTACGCGCGGTGGTGGAGGCCCGGCGCCAAATCCCTGAATTGCCGGTACTGGTGCTTTCCCAGTACGTGGAGCGGGCGTACGCGGGCGAGCTGCTGGCGCAGAGCGCCTCGGGCGTCGGCTATCTGCTCAAGGACCGGGTGGGGCATACGGAGGATTTCCTTGAGGCGCTGGAGCGGATCGCCGGCGGGGGTACCGCCATGGACCCGGAGGTGATCTCCCAGCTGATGATCCGCAAGGCGGGCGACGATCCGCTGGGCACGCTCACCCAGCGGGAACGTGAGGTGTTGGCGCTGATGGCCGAGGGCCAGAGCAACAGCGTCATCGCCGAAACGCTCTTCATCGCCGAGAGTTCGGTCAACAAACACATCGGCAACATCTTCGCCAAGCTCGAACTTCCGGCCCCCGCCAGCGGGCACCGGCGCGTACTGGCAGTGCTGGCGTACCTGCGGGCCTGATGTCCGTCGGCTGATGCAGGCCCGGCACTACTGCTGGCGGACGACGGCCGCCGGGCCCGGCTCCGCCCCTGTCGTAGGGGTGGGGCCGGGCCTGGCGACGGTAGCGCTGACGTTCGGGGCGCTGAGGGCGTTGGTCATTCGTCTCTCAAGTGGCGGGCCCTTCCAGCTCCTTGAGCCGCGGGAAAGCGCGCACGGTTCGCCCCAGTGTCACCACCAGCGCGATGGCTCCCAGCGCCGCCGTGCACACGAGTACGGTGGACGTTCCTCCCACGGTCTGCAGCAGTACACCGCCGATCAGCGGCCCCAGGGCCGAGGCAGCGCTCATCGAGACCCCGATCACCCCGGCCAGCCGGCCGCGCATCTCATCCGGCGTCACCAGCATTTGGTAGGTCGTCACAATCGCGGTGGCAGTGGGGGCCAGCAGCGCTATGGCGGCCAGCACCAGCCCGCTCGCGTATCCCAGAGGCACGACAGCCAGCAGCGGCACCAGCACCGCCGCGGCCCAGGTGAGCGTCATGAGGGCGGCGTACGGTGTCAGCGCATGGCGGAAACGCGGTGCCAGCACCGCGCCCACCACACCACCGGCGCCCAACACGGCGCCGATCGCGCCGATTTCACCGGCCGGTCTGCCTGCCTGCTGTGCCATCACGACGACCACCAGAAGCAGGCCGCTGAAGACCATGTTGAAGGCCGTGGCGACCAGCACCGTGGTGCGGATGGGCCGGTTGGCGGCCAGCCACCGCAGGCCCGTACGCATCGCGCTCAGCATTCCCTCACGGGGCTCCGGCGACGTGGTGGGGGGCGGCTGCGGCGTGCGCAGGAAGAGCAGCATGCAGAAGGACACCAAGGAGGCCACCGACTGTGCCAGGAAGGGCAGCAGCCGCTGTGCTCCGTAGAGCATGCCACCCAGCCCGGGGCCGACCACCGTGGCGAGGTGATAGCGGGCCGTGTTGCGCGCCACCGCCGTCCCCAGCTGGGAGCGCGGCACGACGCCGGGCAGCAGCGCTTGGTCGGTGGTGGTGAACAGCGCCGTGCACACTCCCTCGACCACGGCCACGGCCACGATCACGCCGAAGCCACCGGTGCCCACGGCCACCGACAGGGCGAGCAACCCGAGAGCCACAGCCCGGCCCAGCTCCGAGAACAGCAGCACCTTCTTACGGTCCCACCGGTCCACCAGGGCCCCGGCGGGCAGCGCGGCCAGAGCCCGCGAACCACCGATGGCGAACTCCACCAGCGACGCCTGGAGGGCAGAGCCCCCGAGGGCAAGCACCAGGAGCGGATAGGCGATCAGCGTGCCCTGGGCGCCGAGCTGTGAGAACACGTTGGCGCTCCACAGCAGGTTGTACTCCCGGTTGCGGGAGAGCGGGCGGGGCACCTGGGCGCCACCGCCGTCCACCACGGCCGGCCGGCCGTCCCGGTCAGCCTGCCCGTCGGCCACGGTCACCGCCTTGCCGTCCGGCAGCTCCAGGGCGCCGCCCGCCTCCCCGGGACTGCCGTCCGCGGGTCCGCTCACTCGCCCGGCGCCGCGGCCCCGGCTCCGGGGGAGGAGGTCCGCTCCGCCGGGCGCAGCTGCGACCACGACAGGGCGTCGGACATGCTCACGAACAGCTCACGGGGCGGCTCGAAGGGCAACCTGCCGTGCGCGACACTGAGGTTGTCCACGATCAGGACGTCCCCGGTCCGGGCGGTCACCTCGATCTGCTGATCCCGGTACGCCTGCTGGAGGCCGACGACGATGTCGTCGGGGATCTGCGAGCCGTCCGCGTAGAAGGTGTTGGTCGGCATACCCCAGGGGCCGTACTCCTCCAGCAGGAACTCGCCGACCTCCTCGCGCAGTGTGCGGGCGTGGAAGAAGGTCATGTGGTTGAACCAGGAGCGCCGACCGGTGGTCGGGTGGGTCGCCACCGCCCAGCGCACCTGCTTGGTGCGCAGGTGGTCCTCGTCCAGCCACTCCAGCTCGATGGAGTTCGCCTCGCAGTAGATGCGTACCTCCTCCCGATCCTTGGTGCCGAACGCCTCCTGCCAGGACAGACCGAGCCCGGGGAGGAAATTGCGGACGAGCAAATAGCCTTCCTTGTCAAACCGGTCGGCGATCTCGCGGGGCAGCGCGTCGTGCAGGGCGCGGCAGTCGGAGAGCGTGTTGGCGCCGCCCTCAGGAGCACCCTGGCGGCAGAAGAAGAACAGATAGCGCGGGACGCTGAGGTTGTAGGACTGCTCGGTGTGGAGGAATATCTCCTCGGTCGGCGGGTGGTCGGTGGCCGTGAATACCCCGGGGTGCAGCTCCGTCCGGGGAGAGGACCGCTCGGTGTAGTCCAGGGGCCGGCCGACGACGCTGTTGACGAAGGCGTCCAGCTCCGCCCAGTCCCCCCATTCGAAACCGCTGAGCAGGGCGGAACCGTGCTCGATCACCCGCTCGCGGATGAGGTCGCCGTGCTGCGCACCCAATGCGGTCAGGCCGGCACCCGGGGCGCCTGCGGAGATACCGAGCACCAGGCCGCCGTGCTGGGGCTCGGTGACAAGGTCGATCGCGGTTGTCACGCTGGTTCACCTTCCTGAGAACTGTGCGAGAAGCCGGGGCGGCGTCGCGCCTGTGCGCGCAGTCGCTGTCTGGCGGTGTCGAGGGTGTCGGCCGGGCGGTTGAACGCCACACGTACGTGGCGTTCGCCGCGGCGGGGGTCGGCGAAGAAGGGCGTGGCGGGGGCCACCAGCACCCCGGTCTCCGCGGCAAGGGTGCGGACGAAGGAGGGGCTCGGTTCGTCGGTCAGGCCGTCGATCGCTGCCATCACGTAGCACCCGCCGGCGGGTACGGCGCAGCGGAATCCGGCCTCGCGCAGCATGTCCACCGTGCTGTCGCGCCGTTCACGCATGGCTGTCGACGGGTCCCAGCGCTCCGTTGTGAACAGGTCGACGGCGGCCGCGGCGTGCTGCAAGGGGGCAGGCGCGCCGGCCGTGGTGGCGACATGGATCTGGCGCAGCAGGTCGGTCCATTGCGGACGGGCGCGCAGATAGCCCAGCCGCCAGCCGCTGACCGCGTGGCTCTTGGAGAAGCTGCCCACGACGATGCTGCGCTCGGCCAGCCCCGGGACCTCGGCCACCGAACAGTGCTGCCGCCCGTCGTAGACGTAAGTGGCGTACACCTCGTCGGAGATGACGGTGACGTCCCACTTCCGGCACTGCTCGGCCAGCCACTCAAGGTGGAGGCGGTCCAGTAGTTGGCCTGTGGGGTTGCTGGGGCTGTTGAGGATGATGGCTCGTGTGCGGGGGCCGAAGGCGGCGGCCAGCTCCGTGAGGTCCGGGCTCCAGTCCGGTTCGCGCAGCGGCACCGGGCGCAACCGGCCGCCGGCCAGGGCCACCGCGCTGAGGAAGTTCTCGTAGAACGGCTCCAGGACGATCACCTCGTCGCCGTGGTCGACCGCGGCCAGCAGAGCCACGCAGAGGCCTTCGCTGCCGCCCACCGTCACCGTCAGCTCGGTCGCTGGGTCGGGGCTGCCGGGCAGCCCGGCCGCGATCCGCTCCCGCAGGGCCAGGACACCGGCCGGATCCTGGTATTGGTGCACGCCCGAACGCAGCGCCGCACAGGCCGCGTCCACCAGTTCCTGGGGAGGGTCGGGGAAGGCGGGGGTGCCCACGGCGAGGTTCACCGTGCCGGCCGGGACCCCGGCGCGCAGCAGGTCGGCGAGGCCGCCTCCGGGCAGCTGCCGCACCCTGGCGGCTCCGAGGGAGCGCTGCACGCGCTGCGCGGTGGTCGCCATCAGCGGACCGCCGGGCCGGCCGCGGCGCCGTCGAACGCACCGCGCGGGATCGTCGGCAGCCAGGGGGGTCGGCTCGCCTCGTACGCCGCGATGGCTTCCCGCCGCAGCAGCGTCTGCTCGATCGCGTCGTTGCCTTCCAGCAGCATCCGGCGCGCGCGGGCGTCGATCCCGAAGTCGGCACCGCCGTCCGCCCAGCGCAGCCGGCAGGCGCGCAGGTCAACGGTCACTCGGAAGCCCGGAGTGGCCTCGGCCAGGTCCATCAGCCCCTCAACCACCAAGGCCGGCAGGTCGACCGGGATCAGCCCGTTGTTCAGCGCGTTCCGCCGGAATATGTCGCCGAAGCCGGTGGCCACCACCGCCACGAAGCCGCCGTCGCGCAGCGCCCAGACGGCGTGCTCCCGAGAGCTGCCGATGCCGAAGTCCTTTCCGGCCAGCAGTACCGTCGCCCCGGCGTATTCGGGCCGGTCGATGACGAAGTCGCCTTGCTCGCGCCAGCGTCTGAACAGGGCGTCCTCGTAGCCGGACTTGACGACCCGCTTGCAGAACTCCGCAGGAAGGATCTGGTCGGTGTCGATGTCGTCGCGGCGCACGGCCACCGCCGTGCCGGTGTGCTCGGTGAAGGCTTGCATAGGGGCGTGACCTCTCTTATGCCAGGTCGGCGGGGGCGGCCAGCCGGCCGGTGACCGCGGTAGCGGCGGCCACCTCCGGCGAGACGAGATGGGTGCGGGCGCTTGCTCCCTGCCTGCCCTCGTAGTTGCGGTTGGACGTGGACGCGCTGCGCACCGCGCCGACGAGCCGGTCGGCGTTCATCCCCAGGCACATCGAGCAGCCGGGTGAGCGCCATTCGGCGCCGGACGCGAGGAAGATCTCGTGCAGTCCCTCCGCCTCGGCTTCCTTACGGACGTCCATCGAGCCGGGAACGACGAGCAACCGGGTTCCGTCGGCGACGGTGCGTCCCTTGATCACGGCGGCTGCGGCCCGCAGATCCTCCAGCCGGCCGTTGGTGCACGAGCCAAGGAAGACGACATCGATGGTGATATCGCGGATGGCGGTCCCGGGGGTCAGGTTCATGTATTCCAGGGCGCGTTGAGCGGCGGCCCGTGCCAGCGGGTCGGCGAAAGCGGCGGGGTCCGGGACCTCGGCGGCGATGGGTACCGCCTGCGCGGGGTTGGTACCCCACGTCACCAAGGGCGTGAGAGCGGAGACATCAAGCTCAACCGAGCGGTCGAATCGGGCGCCGGGGTCGCTGTGCAGTGACCTCCAGTGCGTGGCAGCCTCTTCCCAGTTGCTACCGCGCGGCGCATGCGGACGGCCCTTGAGGTAGTCCAGGGTCGTGCCGTCCGGCGCGATCATGCCTGCGCGGGCTCCGGCCTCGATGCTCATATTGCAGAGCGTCATCCGGGATTCCATCGAAAGCGCCCGGATCGCCGCACCTCGGTATTCGACCATGTGCCCCTGGGCCCCGTTGGGACCGATCTTCGCAATCAGGGCCAGAATAAGGTCCTTCGCACCCACACCGGAAGACAGCTCACCGACGAATTCCACCACCATGGTTTTCGGTCGCTGCATTTCCAGGCATTGCGTCGCGAGTACATGCTCGACATCGCTGGTGCCGATACCGAATGCCAGAGCACCGAAGGCGCCATGGGTAGAGGTGTGACTGTCACCGCACACCACTGCCATGCCAGGCTGCACAAGACCGAGTTCGGGACCGACGACATGGACAATGCCCTGCCGACTATGGCCCAGGGAATACAATTCGATGCCATGGGTAGCACAATTGCGGCGCAGCGTCTCCAGCTGTGTACGACTGAGGGGATCGGTGATGCTCAGCGGTTCGGTCGGCACATTGTGGTCTTCCAGTGCCAGTGTCAATTCCGGTCGTCGGACGGTGCGTTCGGCGATCCGCAAGCCGTCGAACGCTTGCGGCGAGGTGGCCTCGTGGGTCAAGTGCAGGTCGATGTAAATGAGATCCGGTTCACCGGGAGGCGAGCTGACCACGTGGCTCTCCCAGAGTTTCTCCGCCAGAGTCATCGGTGAGCTCATCGACCATCCCATCCGTCATGCTGACGGCCCCTTGTCCGGGGCCAGGCCCCAGCCTGGGGCCTCGGACCGTCGATCACCATGACTTTAAGCCGGCGTCAAATGAGCCTGGCCGGGTGCCCGAAAGGCGCTTCGCCATGCTCTGTCCGGCGATGAATGCGGCTATCCGGGTGTAGTTCTCTGCACCTTGAATCGGGAGTCTGCCCCACTGTGCTGCGCCGCGCGACGGCGCAGGATGGAGTACACCGCAGACCCTGCCACCACAGGTGGCGGACCACAACAGGGAGGCTGGCAGGTGACACCGCATGAGCCAGGGGTCGGAGCCGGGAGGCGCCGCAAACGGGCCGGTACCGTAGGGGCCGCGGTCATCACCGCGGCGGCGTTGACCGTGGGAATCACCGGTTGCAACGATGTGAGCGCCAAGACCGCCGACCGTGTGGAGCTGTGCGCGAGGATTGTGGGCAAGACGTTCAACAATCCCTTCCCGGATGATGTGGAAAAGACGAAGAAGGAGATCAGGGAACGCGCCGATGAGCTGGACGACATGGCCAAGCAGGCGCCGGATGAAAAGCTCCGCAAGGCTATAGAGTCGACTGCGGAAAAGATGCGCAACGCGGAGGTCAAGGGGAAGGGTTCGAGCCGTACGGTGATCGGCTATATCTCCGATCAGAACGACCGGCTCAAAGATCTTCGGAACACCTGTCTGAACCACGATGACTACAAGTAACCCATGAACTGGGCACGGCGGCAGCATGTCTTTGTGCGTCCGTCGCCGGCGCCTTACAGTCGGGTCCCTTGGGCGTCCCCCGTCGCCCGAGGGACCCGGCTTCTCCCCCTCATTCCGAGAACCAGCGTCAGGAGCAGTCATGCCGGAACCCACCGGTTGGAAGCCGTCCCGTGAGCGCCCCATGTGGCCCTGGGTCGTGCTTGCCATCATTGCCATCGGTGTGGTCATCAATGTCCTCATCACGGTCTGAGGGCGGCGCACACCACATCCCTGCGCCCACCATCTCCCAGGGACTTCGCACGCCTGGAGCCCGGCAGCACCGCACCCCCTGCTGAGCGGACCGGGGCGGTATGCCGGGCCCGGAAGCATCGGCGGTCCGCCGCCTCCTACAGGTGCAGAGAACTGCACCTGTGAACGGGCATGCGCTCTACTGCCGTTGACAGGACCGGGGCGTACCGTCGGTTCTGCTGGGGATGATCCCCAGCAGAACCGCGACGCAGTGGCGGCAGTCCTTGCCCGGCCCTCGGAGACGCGCTCCCCTGAAGTGCCGCGCTGCTTACACTGACCGAGCTTCATGGGGGAGTTGTGCCGCGCCTTCACTTCACCACCGACAGCCTTCTCAAAACCCGGATACTGCCCGAGAGCGACCGCATACGAGAGACCCTGTTCGCCCTGGAGCTGCTCGCTTCCGGAGGTGGCGGACCGGAGCTCGCGCACTGGCGCCGAGCAGTCGGACGACAGCGGTCGGCCAAGCACCTGATCGAGCTGGCGAAGACCATCCGCCCCTTCCCCGACATCGACCGGCTGGTGCAGCGATCCCGATGGGGAGACCGCCCCTCGGCCGCAGGGCCCGGAGCCCGCCCCAACCGTCTGACCGACACTCTCCAGCACCTCTACCACGCGTCCGTGGCGCCCTATTGGGACCAGATCGCCAAGAGTATGGAGAGCGACCGCGTGGCCCGGATGGGTATGCTCCGCGAGAGGGGTGCGGACGCGCTGCTGAGCAGCCTGCATCCGAACGTCCACTGGTCCTGTTCCGCACTCGAAGTGCCGGGGCATGGAACCGATTTGAGGCTGGAGCAAGTCGGCTTGGCGATCGCTCCGTCGTACTTCCTCTCTCCGGGGTCCACCGTTCTCATCAGACAGACACCGCGCCAGCCCGGGCCGACGCTCTTCTATCCAATCCGCTCCGAAGACGAGCCGATGCATCCGAGGCACTCCGACGCGACTACCTTGAGCACAATGGACCCGATCAGCGCGGCCAGCGAGTAATTCTCGCGTATCGCCGCGCAGCTCTTTCCTCATCGGCCGGTCAGGGAATCCCGAAGATTTACGATTCTTGCAGCGCCCTTTGTCTCGCCATCCGTTCTTCCGCCCACCCGACCCGAAGTTCACCACCCTTCTTCGAGGCACGTCGGACGCTTCAGTAGGCGTTGATTGACTCCATGCAGTCATTTATCTCGCTGGCTGACGCGTTCGCCACAGCATCCACGAGGCAGCCTTCCCGCAGGAATACGACACTGTCCGCACATGAGGCCGCTACGGGATCACACGTGGCCATGACAGCCGTGACCCTCAGAGTTCGCACCGCCCTGCGCAGGGCGGTGCTGAGCACCCGCGCATCCTCTACCCGATTCTCCCCGGTGGGCCCGTCCACCAAGACCAGTCGGGGGGAATCAGCGAGCACTCGGGCGACTCTTGCTTTTTGCAGCTGAGTCGGGTTGAGGTCCCGAACCGTTCGCCGGCGCGCCCAGAGCCGTACGACCCGAAATGCTTTTTGCAGCTCGCGGTCGCCGAAAGCGGTGCCACTCATCCCCTTCGACACGAAGTCGCGGACTGTTCCCTCGCGTTCGCGGGTAAGTTCATCGTCTGCGCGCAGAAAGCCGATCGCGCCCACTTCTTCGGCGCCCCACCGTACCGTTCCAGACGCCGACCGAACGGCACCAGCCATGCATTCCAGGAGAGTCGTCTTACCGGACCGGACAGTCCCCATCACGGCACAGAAGCGCCCTCTGCGAACACCGAGCGATAGCTCATTCAACGCGCAATTATCGCCGTCTTCAGTTGTGTATATTTTCGACACACTGTCGAGCATTACTGCATATTCGTGGAAATCACCGGGAACGCCCACGTCTCCTCCCATCACCGATTCACACCGCTCAATCCGGCACAAAGCCTCTGTCGACGCCGAGCCTCACTAAGCCCATGCCATGAACCTATAATGCGGCGGACCGTGAGCACCATGACGCTGACAGTAGTCATGGGGTGCAGTTATCTGTACCGCACACATGGGCCCGGAATGCTAGCTTCCGGGCCCGGTGCGCTCGTTGGGTACTACTGCAGATCTCCACGAAGGAGCGCTCCGCCCAGTGGTGTGAGCGTGTGCTGCACCTTGTTCAATGTACGAAGCGTGCTGATCAGCCCTGCCGCGCGCAGTACGGCGGTGTGCTGGCTGGCGGCGGCGGTGGAAATGCCCACCCGCTCACCCACCTCGGTCGTGGTGCACGTACGGGTCAGCGTCTGCAGGACCGCGGCCCGGGTCCGGCCGACGAGCGCACGGAGCGCCTGCTCGCCACCGGCGCTCACGCCCCAAAGCTCGCCGCTCCACTCCTGTCTCACCGGGATGGGATACGACAGCAGCAGCGGTCGACCCTCCCGCTGCTCCACTACCAGAGGTGCTCGCGCAGACAGGAAGAACGCCGGCGCGAGCAGCAGTCCGGTGGTTTCGAGTTTGACGTCTTCTCCATTTCCCGGCACTTCCAGCACCGGAGGCACCCAGCGGATCGCCGGATGCAGCGTACCGAGTAATTGATTAATCCCGCCGCTCAGTATGATCTGCGCACGGGCATTGCGGTCCGCTTCGAGATGACCGAATATCCGGGGCCAATAGGGAGCTATTGCCACCCTCTGGAAAGCTTCCAGGTCTTTGAGCACGCGCGACTTGAAATCGGCGGGTGCCGTTGCGGCCGAAGTTCCCACAGGCCCTGACGCCCCCACGGATGCTTTTTCGGCGACTCGGCACAGGTCAGGAAACGGACGCAGAGTTCGCGCCAACGCGACGGCGCCTCCGACCCCCGCCCAGGCACCTACCCGTCTTCGCCAGACGTTGAACGCGGGCCCTCCGCCGCCAACGCTCAGCATCCCGAGCGCAAATAAGGATTCCCGTAATGGATCGGGACTCGAAACCAAGTGCAACTTGGCAAGGCTTTCCGGCGTAAAGTGTATTCGTTGCACGAATCTTCCCCCTTGAACTCCACGAGCGGAGCGGCATTCAGCAGGCTGAATATTTCGGATCTCCAGAAACGAGACCACTCGCACCCGGCATCATGCCTCGTGAACAGTAGCACAAAAGCCACTCGTTAGAGTGAAAAAGTGTCGATCATGGGGCAGCCCTCTTGACATGGTTACCATCAAGCGCTAAACCAATTCCGACCGGCCGGTTTTTGCATAACCGAGTGAGGCCCGCAACGGCGCCGAAAGCGGCGAACTCGCCGCACAGCCACTCCACCGTGGCCAGCGTCTTATGCGCTTCGCCGTCGCGGACGGACAGTTGGGGGGCGGGTATTCCCGGTTCAAGCGCCGCTTCGACCGGCTGTGCGGACACCACAGCGGCCCGGCGCGCACCCAGGTCCCGGACGATCCCGGCGAGCAACCGCCGCGCCCCGGAACCGATCTGCACGGGTTGGGAGCGCTCTCCCAACATCACGTCAATGCGTTGCGGTGCGGCAGGCGCGCTGGACGCAGCGGAGGGCCGTGTACGCGTCATGCGCCCTGCTATAGCGGTCGCCACCGGGCGGCGCGAGAGCGCTCCGCGGGGCCTCTCAAGCGAGCCCGCTCCTGCCCGGCGCCCGAAGGGCGTCAGGGATTCCGTCGGCAACGTACTCGCCGAGGGTGACACCGTCACAGTGATCAAGAGTTTGAAGATCAAGGGCAGCCCGACCGGAATCAAGGCGGGTACCACGGTCGATGCGGCCGCGGAGGACATCAGCTGGACTCTGGCCTCTGCTCTGGCGGGTTGTGTCAGCGCCGACGCCAGGTGCGGATCTCCAAGTGGGTGATGTGGGCGTCAGGGTGAATGCGGCCGGTTTCCACGAGCCACTGCCGGACAGCGGCAGTAACATCGCCGGCAGCGGCATCGACCCGGCGGGCGAAGTCGGCGGCATCAAACCCTCCCGTGGTCGCTGAGCCGTAGGAGCGTTCTTCGCTGTGGTCTGCGCGCTGGATGACGTCGCGGCGGATGCCGGGTGAGTCGGTACGGCTGCCGGAGGCGTGGATGTAGGAGGTCTTCGGCATCCGGACGGTGAAGGCCAGGCGCAGGCCGCGCCTGGCGGCTTCAGCGATCAGGGGGCGCAGGCGGGTGGAGCCGGTGGTGATGGCTTGGGCGCCGACGCGGCCGGTACCGGAGCCGGTGGGGGTGATGAGGACGGCCTTGGCGCGCACTCGGGCGCGGGTGCCGTCGGCGGTGGTGCGGCGGGTGATGTGTCGGGCGGCGATGGCCGTGAGTTCCGGCAGGTCGGTGATGCCTGCGGTCTCGACGGCCGTGACGACTTCGCGCAGGGCGGTGACGAAGGCAGCGCCTTTGTTCTTGGTGTAGAACTGCGAGACCAGGGAGGGGTCGCGGTCGACGATGCGGGCGATATCGCGTTTGGTGAAGCCTGTTTCCCGGAGCCGGTCGGCCAGTTGTGCCGCTTCGTTCAATGCGCCCTGTGGCGTGGGGCGATTGCGGCGGGGGCTGGGCGGCATCAGGACTCCTGGCCGGTGGCGAGGGCAGTGCGTCCGGCGTCCCGCAGGGTGAGGAGTTCTTCCTCAGTGGTGGGGGCGTTGACGGGGCCAGTGAGGTGGCCCTTCAAGAGGTAGTCGCCGGGGCGGTGTTGGTAGGGCCAGTTCTGCGTCGCGGTGAGATAGACGGCGTCGGTGCGGAAGGCGACGACAGTGCCGGAAGGTGTGTGCAGGGCTCCGGCGTAGGTGTCTTCGTCTCGGTGGTACTGGGTGAGCAGAGCGGCACGTGCGGCGGACCAGATGGCGGCCGCCCACTCGGGATGGGCGTTGGGGTCGCGGGCAAAGCCGCTGGGACGCTGCCAGGTGATCTGCTGGTCGTCGAAGCCGATGATCTCGGCGTCCGGGGGGACGTCGCGTTCGTGGGCGCGGGGGGTGGTGCCGGTGACCATGCGAGGGCGCTGGGCGAAGGATCCGATGCCGTACAGCAGGATGGAGCGGACGGCGCGGGAAGCGAGGTGGGCGGCCCGGGCCTGTTGGGCGTCGCCGTGAAGGTGAGCCTGGGCGGAGAGGCTGCTCCAGGTCTCCTTGAGTTTCTTGGCCCACTCGTCGAGGGGTTTGCCTGCGTCCCACAGGATGCCGTCGAGGATCTCGATCTTCCACGGCTGGAGGGGGTTGGTGAGGACTGCGTGGACTTCGGGGCCGCCGGCCCACGTGGTGAACGTGTCCCCCGGGGTGTGCGGGTAGTGCCAGGCGCGCTCGCCGGGGGCGGGGGCGGGCAGCAGGCCGACGTGGTTCCAGCTGTCGGGGACGGTCACGCGTACCTGCCAGTGCCCGCACCCGTAGAGGGCCTGCTGCTGTTCTTTCTCGGACCAGGAGGCGAAGGTGGCGGCAGTGATGCGGCGGGGGGTGCCGACCGGTGATTTCCAGGTGTGTTTGGCGTAGGCGAAGGTGCGGTCGTATTCGATGAGGGCGGGCAGCTGGTCGGGGACGTGGGGCGGGGTGATCAGTTCGTTGCGGCCCTGGCCTGCGGTGGCGTGCAGCAGGCCGCGCAGTTCCTCGGACAGGACGGGGAAACCGTCGGCGTACTTGCCGCTGTGGGGAATGGTGCGGGTCCACAGGTCTCGTCCGGTCTGGGAGGGGGATCCCATGACGACAGCGTCGCTGAATTGCCGGCGCAGTGCCTCCCACAGCAGACGGAAGGCGTCGCGGACGATGCCGGGGTGGTCGGTGTCGTCGAGGTCGAACCACTCCCCCACGCTGCGGATTTCGACGTGGTGGTCGCCGTTGTCGCGCTGGTAGCGGGCGACGGGATTGCGGGCGTGGACGAAGTGCCCGGCCATCCGGTCGCGGCCGCGTCCGGTGTCGGTGCGCCAGCCGGGGGTGGGTGCGTTCAGCCAGGCGGCGACGGCGTCGCGGAGGTAGGGGTAGCGGTCTGCGTCGCGGTGCCAGGGGGCGCCGGCGGTGATGTAGATGCGCTGGACGCTGTCGGGGACGGTGTGGAAGACGGCTGTCAGGAGGGCTGCGGCGGAGTGGTCGCCGAGATCGAGGCGGGTGGTCTGGTCGCGGTGGACGAGAACCCCGGTAGCGGCGTCCAGGAAGACGGTGGGGCGGGCCTGCTGGGTGAAGTTGGGGCGCTGGGAGGCAAGGCCGCGGGTGTGCGTGAACCAGGCGTCGCCGGTGTGTCCCTCGGGGATGGAAGGCAGGGTCCGCGGTGCCTGCGCGGACGCCGGGGGCGCGGCCTCGTCCGGAGCCGGGGCGGAGGAGGCCGCGGGTGGTGCAGGGGCGGGTGTCGCCGCGGGTGCGGCGGTTTCCGGTGGGGCAGCCGGCTCGGTTTCGGTGCTGCCGACGGCGGGAGGCTGGCCCGCCTCAGAGGGCGTGGGCTGTGTCGGGGTGGCGGCCAGGGTGTCGGGGGCGAGGGCGGGGGCCAGGGCGACGATGTCGGCCACGCTCAGTCCGGCGGCCGGGGCGATCCGCTCCGCCTTCGCCTTGTCGTAGGAGGCCAGGTGCGTGATGCGCTGGTTGCGGTCGGCTTCCAGCTTCGCCAGCGCGGCCCGAGCCTTCTTGATCTCGTCCCGCACGGTACGCAGCTCGGTGAGAGCGGCGTTGTAGCTCTGTGCGTCCATCGGGCTTCCTTCTGCGGGCGGTTTTAATCGGCGGTGTTCGTGGTGACGTAAGCGATCGCCCCGCCGGAGTGGGAAGCGAGCCGGGCGCCCAGCAGCAGTTCGGCAATGTGCCGGTCGCCGTCCACGCTGGAGGAGAGGATGACCTGGGGCGTGGCCAGGTCGCTGACGTAGCCGGCCAGGCGGGCGTCAGGGAAGGCGTGACGGCCGTTGACGTTCTTCTCCCACCGTTCCAGGCCGGTCAGGACGGCCACTACATAGCCGGACAGGGTCACCGGCAGGACTCCCCCGGCGGCCACGCTCGGCGCATCGCATCTCCACCAGCCGCGTAGCGCCTTGAGGAGGTCGCCGTGGGTCAGGGTGGTGGCGAAACCGATCCAGTCCCGGTCCGGTTCGTTCGCGGGCTGAGCTGTGTCGACGCGCAGGACGGCGATCTCGTCGGTGTCCAGCCGGTCCAGGGGTGCAGGGGGGCGTGCGCGGAGGGCCTGGACGACTTCCAGCGGGACCATGACGCGCACTCCGCGGCGGGTAAGGCCCGGGAGGAGTCCGGCGTGCACGAGGCGCCGGAAGGTGGTGACGGCGCAGCCGAGTTCTTCGGCTGCCTGCCCGGTTGTCAGCAGCATTTTCACCACCCCCTGCAAGTGCATGCGAACTTCGATATCAGATCGGGCACTGATTCTAGGGTGTGCCTGAAGGCTCGTCAAAGAACGCGGGTATGTCCTGGACCGCGTGGCCGGGCCCGGGTCATCGCCCGGGCCGGCGAGCCGGCGTCGGGTGCGGGGTTATAGGAGGTTGAGGCGTGCTTCGTCAGCGGCGGGGCCCGTGGCCCCGACCTTGAGAAGATGGTTTTCGATGGCCTGCTTGCTGCGGCCGAACTCCTCGCAGAGTTCGGCGTTCGTTGCTCCTTCGGCGCAGCGCCGGGACAGCCGCTGGTCGTCCTCGTCGCTCCAGCGGGCGTGGGAGTTGCGGTGGATGAGGCGGCGCTGTTGCAGGATCGGCGATGTGGTGGGAGCCGCCTCGTCCTTGGGGGTGGTGCGCTGCTGAGGGGCGGAGATCAGTTGCTGGCGTTTGAGTTCTGCGTAGATGGCGCCGCGGCTGCGGCCGAACTCGGCGGCGAGGGTACCGAAGTCGCGTTCCTGGCGGAACCGGGCTGCCAGGTGAGCGCTTTCCTGGGGTGTCCAGGGGCCTCCGGTGGGCGGGGAGGGGACAGCGGGCGTACTGCCTGCGGTCAGGGCGTGGGAGGCGGCCTCCAGCAGGCGCGCCAGAGGCTGGAGGTCGTTGTCGCTGACGGCGCCGCACAGTTCTGCCCGGATTTCGCCCTGGTCGGTGCTGACGGTGAGTTCCACCGTCAGTTGACCGTTGCGTGCGCGGGTGCCGGTCAGGGCGTATCGGCTGCCGTTTTCCGCGAAGACCGTCTCCAGGGAGGCAGACTGGTCGGGCCCGTCACGGATGGCCTCTGGCAGAGGGGCCGCTCCACAGGGTGCGGCGAGCAGGGTGTGCACGTGCCAGGAGGCTGGGAAGCGTCCGCCGGTGTCGAGCTGGTAGGTGACGGGTCCTGCGTCGAGGTCGACGCTGCCGTACAGGACGGTGAGGGTCTGTCCGGCAAACGGGCTGGCCGTTTCGGGAGTGCCGGGCACGGGCTGGTAGGTGAGCATTCCTCGGCCGGGCTCGTCGCCGGGGGCGATCAGGGGGAGGTCGGGATCGCCGTGCCAGCGGCCGTTGCCGTCCTTGAAGGCGTAGACGAGAAGGGGCATGTCTGTGCTCCTGAAGGGTTGGAGGTGGTGGTCGCCGGGGGTCAGTAGTGGAATTGGACGGCGTGCAGATCGGTGATGGTCACGGCGGCCTGCTGCTGGTCGGGGGGCAGGGCGCGGAAGAAGTAGGCCTCGCCAATGCCGTCGGCGAGGATGCGGCGCAGGTCCTCTTCGATGGCGTCGCGGTGGCAGGCGTCGAAGAGGCAGCGGGCGTGCAGGGCGGGCAGGTCCTCAGTCAGGCGGCGCAGGCGGGGGTCGTGGAACTCGCCGCTGGCGGTGGTGAAGCTGAAGCGGGCGTGGAGTTGGACGGTGACGCAGCCGTCGTGCTCGAGGATCTGTTGGTGTGCGCGGCGGCGCACCTGGGGTTGCCAGGTGCGGTAGATCTCGTGCTCGATGAGGGTGGCGTGGGTGGGGGTGAGGTCGCTGGTGTCGCCGTCGGCCCAGCGGATGAGGGCTTGGGGGTAGGCGAACAGGCGGGGAGCCAGGAGATGGGCCGCTTGGGTGTGCAGGAGGTGGCGCAGGCGGGCGGCGGGCCGGGCGGGAGGCCGGCGGGTCCAGTGCCGCTGGTCGGCGATGTCGAGTGCATGAGCGACTGAAGTGTTCGTCGGTGGCACGGTGCGGGTCTCCTGGGAGGTGGCGGCCGCGTTGCCGGTGGCGTGCCCGCATCGTTGTCCGGGCGAGAGACGGACGCGTGCGGGTGGAAGGTGTGTGGGGCGGGCGGTGGAGGAGGCAGCGCCGAGGCCGGTGGGACTGGAGCCAGTGCCGGGCGAGTCGACGGGGTCGTTCGTCCAGCGCCTGGCGCGGATCAACGGCGTGCCGGTGGGCGATGTGCTGCGCGAGGTGGGAGTCCGGGGGCGGCCGCAGGAGATGGATCCGTGTGTGCACGAGGTGTTCTTGCACGAGCAGGCCGTGGACCGGCTGGCTGTCATGGCCTGGCGGACGCCGCAGGATCTGCGCCGAGCGCTGCCCACGCTGGAGGTTTCGGCGGGCTGCAGTGCGCGGCAGTTGGTCCGGGTCGCTGCGTGGGTCCCGCAGTGGTCGGTGCTGGAGCCGTGTGCGATGTGTCTGGCGCGGCGGGACGACGTGGTGGCTCCGGTGTGGCTGGCCAGCGGTGAGCGCTGGCAGGTGTGTGTGCGCCACGGCCGCTGGCTGCGCGAGGCCTCCGGCGGCGGTCCTTCGCAGGTGGGCCTGGCTGGTCTGGAGCCGGTGGTGAAAGCGCATCGGCGATGGGTGCGGCTGCGGCAGCGGGTCGGTCCCTATGCGCGGGCGTTGCTGGCTGATGCCGTGCAGGTGTGCGCGTGCTGGTGGCAGAGCCGTCAGATGGGTGCGGAGACCGTGTGGGCACAGCGCGAACGGGTGCTGGGCGAGGGGCGGCAGCTGTGGTCGGTTCCGCTGGTGGTCTACCCGGAGGCCGTCGTCGTCGCTGAGGCGATGGCCGTGTACGAGCGGCAGCGGCGCTGGGGGCGGGACTTCGGCAACGGGGAGCCGGGATGGGTGTCGCGGCGCTGGATTGCCTTCGTGGGTGAGCGGCTGGGCATGCCGGATGGGATGGAGCAGGCCGGCTACCGGATGCTGCGTGAGTGGACGCTGCTGCACCGCATCACCGCGCCGGTGGTGGCCCGGCTCGCGCAGCAGCCTCCGCCGCCCGGCTATCTCTCGCAGCGGCTTGAGCCCATGCAGCCGCACCGGGCGCTGCCCGAGCGAGGGGCTTTGGAGGACGCCTCGTGTCTGGAGTGGCGGCTGGGCCAGGCTGTGACCGGCCTGGAGTGAGCGGCAGGACTGCTGGTGTCCGAGGTCGTCGGGTCGGGCGGGGGCAGTAGTGGTGGGGCGAGGAGGGGTCACCATGAGGGGCAGGTGTCCTTCAGCAGCTGGGCGGCGTTGGTGCCCTCGGCGACGCGGTCTTTGAGCCAGTGCATGGGGTGGGTCGCGACGGGCCGGACGTGGCCGGGGGCGATGCCGATGGTGAAGCCGCTGTTGGGCTGGTCGGTGATCTCGCTGAGGTGCGGGGTGTGGGTGGCGAAGAGGACGTGGTCGCCGGCGATGGCGAGCGGGAAGTAGCCGTCCCGGGCGCTCAGGCCCAGCTTGCGGTGCAGGTTGGCGCGGGCGTTGGCGTGGACGGCGGCGAGCAGGTCGGGGCGCCAGGTGGGTTTGTCGGGGGTGGGCCAGGAGGTCAGGGCCATCTGGTCGGGCTGGGTGGGTGGCTGGGCCAGCGCGGTGAAAGCGTCTTCGGCGGTGGCGTGGATGGCGTGCAGCAGGGCGCGTTGGCCGGGGTCGGCGTGCGGCAGGTTGTGCAGGGCCGCCAGGAGGTCGGGGGTGTCCATGTGCTCGGTGATGCCGAGGCGTTCGAGGACGGCGAGGCGGGCCAGGCGGATGCACCGGTACCAGGGGTCGAGGTAGGGGACGGCCGGGGCGGGGCGCAGCCAGCCTTCCACCGGTTGGGGCTGTGCCTGGCGGGCGGCGGCATAGGCGAGGGCGGGAGTGGTGTGCCAGGCCGGGCCGCTGCCGGCGAAGGGCGGGGGCATGAGCGGGTGGTGGGGCACGGACGAGAGATCGACGAGCCAGCTACCGGGCATTTTGCGGTCGAACGCGGGATAACTGACGTGGTGGGCGGGGCCGTTGGTGACGCGGATCGCGTTGCAGCCGGCCAGGTGGAGCAGGTTCACGGCCAGGCACACCACGTACGGGCGGGCGGCTTCGTCCGCGGTCGGCGGCCGCCACCAGTGGATGTCGGTGTCGGCGATCGTGTCCTGTGCGGGGCGGCCGTCGGCGAGTTGGTGGCCTGACGGGGCCTCGCAGGGGGCCGGGTCGACGACTTGGGTCAGCGCTCCGCGTACGCCGGAGGCCGCCTGAGTGCGCATGGTGGTGTGACGGTGTGGGGCGGGGCGCAGGTCGCTCATGAGCTGATGCCCGCATGCGCCCGGTTCGCCCAGGGGGGTGCGCAGCAGGGAGGTGTACTGGCCTAGCAGGTTGGCGAGTTGGCTGGCATCGAGGTCGGTGGGCATGTTCCACGTGTCGTGGTGGAGGGCACCCCAGTCGGTGATGGCGAGGTGGATGCTGTCGCAGGCCGGGTCTCCGGTACTGGGGTGCAGACGCATCCAAGAGCCGAGGCCGCCAGGGTCGGTCTGCCAGCCGACGGCGCGGATCTGGCGCAGCAGCGGGTGGTCACTGCGGGGATGGCGCTGCGGGCCGCTCGGGACGGTGGCGGGCAAGTCCAGGCGGGCGAGAGCTGAGGGAGTGAGCACCAACAGCGGCCCGGCGGGCAGGGCTTCGGGGCGCAGGGGGGCTGCGCCGAAACCCTGGCGCAGCGTCCAGGCCAGCAGCGCGGGCAGGTCACCGGCCGTGCAGGAGCGGGTGCCGGCGTCGGCGAGATGTGCTGTCAGTCCCTGGGGCGCGGCATCGAGCACGGCGAGGGGGCCGTGGGTGGTCTTCCGGCTACCAAGGGGCGGATAGGCGAGGCGGGCGGAGACAGCGACCGGCGGGTGCGGGCTGCGGGGCGGGGGCATCGGAAGCGACGGTGCGGCGGCAGCCGGTGCTGCCGGCTGCGCAGCGCGAGCGGAGACGGTTGGCGGGGGCTGGTACGTGGTGGGTGTGGGTTGGGCTGTGGTGGGAGTGGGACAGCGGGTGCCCAGGTGCTGAGGGCGCTTCCCTACCCGTTGGGCCGTCGGCTGCTGGCAGCGCCAGCACGGGGCCCTGGTCGCTGCCTGGGTGGGCAGTTCGTGCCGAAGAGCGCCCAGGGCGGCCCAGTCGGGTGCCTCGGCGGCCGGCGGCTGCGGCACCGGCGTGGCGGTCAGCCGCCCGCTCAGGGCGTTGAGGAGGTGGCGGTAGATGACCGCGTTCTGCCCTCGCGGCGTGGTGCGGCCCTCCTCCCAGGCACGGACCGTGGTCTCGCTCACGCCGCAGGCGTCGGCCACTTGGTGCAGGGAAAGCTTGGACTCCTGGCGGATTCTGTGCCATTCGGCGGGGTCCGGCAGGCCGTCGGACGGCTGCCCTGTACTGCCGATGAGTTCGTCGAGACCGAACAGCCCGTCCACGTGCCTGGCTCCCCTGGGGTGCTGACTACCTGCCCTGCGATGTGCCCGCCGCGGTCCGACGGGTGCGCTTGGCAGCGCAGCATGCCCCAATCCCACGTCTCGTACGGAAAGCGCAAAAGCGTTTCATTACGGCGCCACAGGAGGGCCGACCTGCTGCGATACGACAGGCGGCACGTACAGATGTTCAGTCGGTCGAGGGATGCGCGCGGCCGGAGTTGCCTTGCGCCCCCTGTACGCGCCACCGCGATCACGCATTGGTGCAGGTGGGACGGCCTCCGATGCAGTCTTCGTTCTGGCGATCGAGGGGCGCACGGTCTCCCTGCATGCGCTCGCTCGTTCGAGCACGTTAGGCGTGAATGGCTTTTCTGACTGCGGAGCGGCCCGACAGGGTGTTCGGCATCGCCCGCATCGGTTCGATGGGAGCGGTGTTCGTAATGTCCTGAGATGGGTTGTCGTTGTGCGTGATCTTGTGTGGGCGCAGGTGCGTTCCCGAGCCGGCCGACTGCTGGAGCGGCCAGTGCGGGAGCTGCGCGGGGAAGCGCTGGAGGAACACGAGCCGGTGTGGCAGCCGGAGCGCTACCAGGGCAAGCGTGCGATCGCCACCTGGTGGCATCTGGCCGACCGCACCCGGCATGCCGGGTGCGCCACCTTGGGCGCTTTGGAGGCGGCGCTGTCGCTGGAGGCCGACCCCGAGGTGGTGACATTTGCGTCCTGGCCGGTGCGGCTGAGCTGGGCGGGCGGCGGCGAGGGCTATGTGCCGGACTTCTTCGCCAGGTTGGAGGGCGGGCAGGCCCGGCTGCTGGTGTGCCGGCCCGGTGATGGCACGTCAGAGCGGTGGGCGGCGACACTGAAGTTGCTTGAGGCGGCCGGGCAGCAGGCGGGCTGGCAGGTGCGGGTGGACGAGGGCATGGCGGATGCGGTGGTGGCCCGCAACCTCCAGCGGTTGTCGCGGTGGCGGCATGTGCGGCTGGCGGATGCGGACACGACGCGGGTGCTGCACGAGGTGTTTTCCCGGCCGCGCCCGCTGAGCGACGGGGTGGCGGCCAGTGGGCTGCCCGAGCTGGTCACCGTGGCCAGAGGGCTGCATCTGATCTGGAGGCGCGAGTTGCTCATCGACTGGAGCGCGCCGTTCGTGCCCGCCCGCTCCCTGGTGTGGTCGCCTGAGGGGGCGTGCTGATGGCGGCGCATGCGTCGGCACGGCCGGCTGTCGTGACCGTGGGCAACGCCGTGCGCTGGCGCGGTCAGACCTACCTGGTGACGGCGCTGCAGGGTGGCAGCGTGCATCTGCTCAGCCAGCATGCCGACGGTGAGGACGCCGTCGTGCTGCTGGATGCGCTGTCCCGCTCATCCGGCTTCGCTGTGCTGGATACATCCGGCGCCGGATCGGACGACACCGCTGCGGGCGCGGCTCCTGGGGGCGTGGGCCAGGGCCTGGGTGGCGCGGCGGTGCTGGAGGGGCTGTCGGACAAGGCCCGGGAGAAGGCGGAGTTCTGGCTGGACCATGTGCTGGAAGTGCACACGGGACTGCCCGGCTTCGCCGCGCCCGGCTCCGCGCCGCGCCCGTGCTACGACCCCGAACGCACCACGCTGCGGCAGCGCTACGAGACCAAGGCCTCCGAGCTGAGCGCGGCACACCACCGGGTGTCGGCGGCGACGGTGGAGCGCAAGCGGCTGGCCTGGCTGGCGCAGGGCGTGTGGGGGCTGGTCGACAAGCGGCGGGTGCGCGGCCCGAGTACGCGCGGCCGCGTCGACGAGCAAGTGGTGAAGCTGCTGTGGAAGGTGCACCAGCGGCACAAGAAGCGGTCCGTGGGGACCAGGTCACGGCTGTTTGAGCTGCTGAGGAGAGCGTGTGTGAGGAAGTTCAAGAAGAAGGCGGAACAGCTGATGCCCTCCCGGGCGACGTTCTACCGGCTGCTGGACCGGCTGGGAATCCTGTGCGGCAGGGAAACCGGCCGCCAGGGCAGCGGCAGCCATCGTCCGGAGCCGCCGTTCACCCTGGCGATGGCGACCACTCCGGGCGAGCAGGTGCAGATCGACACGACCCCGCTGGACGTGCTGGGTGTGGATGAGACCGGACGGGTCGTCTCTTTGGAACTGACCGCGGCCATCGACGTCGTCAGCCGGACGATTCTCGCCGCGGTCATCCGGCCCAAGTCCAGCGGCACCAAAACCGGATCCCGTTCCCGCCGCCACGGTGGGCGGGCCACCAAGGCCGTGGACGCGCTACTGCTCCTGGCCGAGATGTGCACGCCACAGCCGATGCGCCCCCACTGGTCGCCCAAGGCCGGCGCGAAAGCGTCTGACCTGCCCTATGCGCAGCTCGTCGAGGCCGACGAGCGCATGCAGGGTGCGACCGCCCGGCCTGTAATCATCCCGGAGATGATCGTCATGGACAACGGCAAGGTGTTCGCCGGCCGGGCCTTCATGGACGCCTGCGCCCAGCTGGGCATCTCCGTACGCCCCGCCTGCTACAACTCCCCCACCCACAAAGCGATCATCGAGCGGACCTTCGGCTCGCTCAAAACCCTCTTCAGCCAGTTCCTGCCCGGCTACACCGGCAAAGACCTCCATCATCGCGGCAAGAACGTCGCCGCCGAGCGGCTGTGGCGTGTGGACCAGATCAACGACTTCCTGCAGCAGTGGATCGCAGTGGGATGGCAGCAGCGGCCGCACGAGGAACTGCGCAACCCGTTCCTGCCGTCAATGCCGCCGCGTACCCCTAACCAGATGTTCGCCGCGCACGTCGCCAGCAGCGGCTATGTTCCCGTCCGGCTGAGCGCCGAGGACCGGCTGCGGCTACTGCCCACCGCCTGGGTGAAGGTCACCGACAAGGGGCTCCGTCTGAACAACCGCACCTACGACAGCCGCGCCGTCAGTCCCTACCGCAACACCCCTTCGGGCTGGCCGGGCAAGGGACAGCGGTGGCCGGTGCGCTACCACCCCCACCAGCCGGAGAAGGTGTGGCTCCAGGACCACCGCAACGGCACCTGGGCGGAAGCCGAATTCGTCTACCAGCGCCTGATCGGCGACGAGTGGAGCGAGCACGTGTGGGACCAGGCCACCGCTGCCCACCTGGACAAGGGCGGCAGCACCCGGGATGAGGCCGCCATCGCCCGCGTGGTGCGCACCTTGCTGGAGCGCGCCGGCCGCGGCCCGTCCCACACCGTCATGCCGCAGCCGGCGCCTGTCGACCGCGGGATGACCGTCAGCCCGCAGCCCACCGAAGACCCCTACCGCGGTATCCCTGCACCCGACTACCAGCGCATCACCAGCCTGCCCAGTATGGATGTCGACCTGCGCCAGCTGTGCCTGCCTCCCGCTCGCTTCCCGCGGCCCGAGGGCCTCTCCCGGTCGGGCGCCGTCGGGCACCCCGGGGACGCCGGCGATCCGCAGGCAGGCATCTGATACTCGTCGCTCCCCCGTCGGCGAAGCCGCGTCTCATCGACGGCCGCATCCCGCCAAGGACACCCCACCGTGACCTTCCACCCCACCGGCCCCGACTCCGACCTGTTCCTGCCGGCGACGACACGCCGCGGCTGGCAGGCCCAGATGGACCGTGTCGTCGTACCTCCTGACCTTGCCGCCTGTCCCCCTCCCGGCTCTGTGCCCCCAAATGACGATCCGCGCATCCGCTACCACGCCACGATGCGCACCGTGCAGACACCAGCCCTGAAGAGGGCAGTCGCCGTCGCCCGGCGCCTGTGGCTGGCCAGCAGCCCCCGCAGCGAAGGCCCACTGCACCTGGTCATCGACGGGCCGGGTGAGACCGGGATGACTACCGTCCTGCGCCAGATCGGCCGGGTCTTCGAGGGCATCCTCCGCGACCAGCTGCCGCCGGATCCGAAGCGCATCCCGGTGATCCACATCAACACCCCACTGGCCCCCAGCAGCAAGCTGGACATGTCAATCCCCTTCGCCGAGTACCTCGGCCACAAGCACACCAAAGACCCCGAGAGCGGCCAGCGCAGCATCGACATGACCGGACCCATCTGCCACGTCATGAAGACCTGCGGCACCCGCCTGGTCCTCGTCGACGGCATCGACCGGCTGGACAACTCCGAACTCAAGACAGCCTTCGACTACTTCGGCTACCTCGCCGCCGAGTGCAACGTATCCTTCGTCTACTGCGGGCCCGGCTCCCGCGAGATCATCAACGCAGCCCGGCGCGGCAAACGGCCCAGCTCACCGGGTGGCGGATCGGGGGGCATCCCCACCCTGGCGGTCAACCCGATCCCCTACAGCACCGACGACTACGAGCTGTTCCACGAAGTCCTCAAGGCACTCGACGAGGACCTGCGCCTGCACCAGCACACCCCGGGGGACCTTCTCAAGCTCGCCGCGCACCTGCACCGGCGCACCGGCGGCTACATGAAACCACTGTCCTATCTCGTCTGCCAGACCGCCCAGGAAGCCATCGAGACCGGCATCGAAGCCATCACCGCCGAACTCCTCGACAACCAGCTCGTGGGCCGATTCGACGACGATCCACTGGTGCTGTGAGCCATGCCGGACGGCGCGTGGCCCTCGCCGCAGCGATGGTCAGGCCCGGTCCGTGGGCCCGGGCCTGACCATCGAGGGTGCACCATCAAAACGGTGGCTGGTCGCTGCGCCCCGGGTTGGACAGCGCCAGCAGAAGATTCCCATGACACATCCGCTGCTGCCTCCGCTCGTCCTGACCGTCCTGGACACCGTCAAGGACGGCCAGCGACCCGCCGACCGAGTGGAATCCCACGGCGCGCGCCATGCGACCTCCAGGGGACTCCGTGTCATCGACGCGTGCGGCGATCACGCGGCATCCCATACCGAGCACCTCCAGGGCCTTCCTGGCCAGGAGGGCACCCAGCCCGAAGCCCCGCCACCTTGGGTCCAGCTCCACCGTGAGCAGGAGCAGCACATCGCCGTCCGAGCCAAGACCCAACTTGTGGATCGGGCTACCCGGATCATCCCAGGCGTCGAAGAGCATCTCCGCGGTGTAGGCGGCACTGAACTCTCCGTCTGCCGCGGAGCCCAGCAGGTGGGGGTCTTGGCCCCATCCAGCCCTCAGCAGCACCAGCTGGCCGACTTGTCCCAAGTCACGCTCCTCCCACGCCCCGCCGGAGTCCGGCAAACGGTGGCGCACGCCCACATGCCAGCACTGAACGTCCTCGGACGTACGGGACGGCAGAGCGTCGGAGGTGCAGGAGAAGTCCAGCCTCAAGTTGCCCGGAGAGCCGGGAAGCTGGAGCGGGTCGAGGGGACCGATTCGGCGCGCAGCGCCTTGGCCAGCCCTGGCCGGCAAGACGCCGCGGTCATGTCGGACGTGACACAGCAGACGTTCCTGGTCGGCGTTGATGTCGTGCTCGTGTTCGACGTATTCCCAGTCCTCCGCACCGTCGGCGTCGGCCAGGTGGAGGCGCTTCGCGAAATACCGTGCGTGCTCCGCCGCCGGCATGCCCGCCGCGACTGCGCCCTTCATCAGCCGCCGCATCTGCTCGGTCCGGCAATAGTCCTCGATGTCTCGGTCCAGGCGCAGGCCCTGAGCGAACAAGTCGGTCTCTTCGCGGACAGCCTGGGCACCTGCAGCCTCCATGTGTGGGTCGCACCGAGTCCTGTACATGTCGAGTTCCTGCGAGCACCCGGGCTGCTCGCACAGCTGCCGCGCCCAGGGCTTGTGGTCCTGCACCAGGCGGAACCGCCGGATTCGGCAGGCCGTCTGGACGATGACAACGCCTTCGGCACCACGGCGTTCCCGGTGCAGAATTCCGTCTTCCAGGTCACTGCCGGAGGAAATCAGCAGGTCAGCCAGGGTGATGAGTCCGACGCGGGAGACCGGTGCGTTCAGCAGGCTGGAGTGGTGAGCCGGCCATCCGCCCAGGCACGGATGTGCGGGTGCACGGGCGGCCTCTTGAAATGAGATCCCACGCGGAGAAGACGGAAGTGGCGCCGGAGTCGTCTGCGTGCAGGCAGACGGCTGGTGTGGGAACGGTGTTCACGGTGCTGGTCCTTTGCGAGCGGGCGGCGGAGGCGGAGGTCAGGTGTGCTGCATGTCCGGGCAGGCACAGTGCGAGCACGGCTCTCCCAGGGCGACGTCTCCGGGGTGGCACGACCAGTCGTGTCCGCACGTACAGAGCAGGCCACCGGTGGCGGCGGAGAACGAGCAGACGTTGCAGGCGGCGCTGTCGGGCTGCGGGCGGGCCGGCGGCGACAGCAGCTGCTCGGGAAGGCGCTCCAGCAGTTCCCGGGGCAGCGTAGAGCGGCCCTGGTTGAGGATGATCTCGGTCAGTTCATGCTCAAGCCATGCCTGGGCGGGATGGGGAGTCGAGGCGATCAGCCAGCTGCGGAATCCGGTCGGCGCATCGTCGAGGAGCACGGAATCCCCCTGCCGCGCCTTGTCCAGCACGCGATCGAGTCGATCAGCGAGTTCGGCACCCAGCTCCACGTGGGGTCCCGAAGCCTTGCGGGCGTGCAGCAGCACGTCAGTGCCGCGGGGCTGCACGATCAGCTCGTGCGGCAAGTCGGCGCCGGATACTCCGGCCTCGGGAGTGGCGTGCCAGGGGCATGGCACGGTGAGCCGGCTGACGACCCAGTCCATGAACGTCATCGGGTCAGCCGTGTCGCTTGCCCATCCCCAGTCCACAACGCAGCCACACGCCTGCTTCAGCGGCGTCCAGGCGATCTGTGTGCTGGCCGCCTGAGTGCGCTGGTGCTGGCTGGCGTGGTGCGGCTGATTCGGTGTGCGGCGCGGCTTGTTCTTCTTCGCCCGTCCCACGGTTGCCCCCTGCTCTGTTGTCGGAGGTCGCCAGGCCATTCGGCCGGCGGATGTGTGTGCCGACCGGTCAACGACGTGCTGAGTGAAGAGCAGCGAATGTGACCGTATTCTCGCTACTTCGTGTGATAGTCGAGTATTCACACGATCTGGCGGGCGGAGTACTGCACCGGCTCTCCCGGCGGGCGCGCCTTGCCCTGTCAGGCCGGCACATCTGCGCTGTGATGACCTCACGTCAACCGGGCGCAGGGAGCTGGGTTGACGCCCGGCACCCGGCCATGGTGCCCGCCCGGACCTCACCGGCGGTATCCCGCTCGGTGGTGTAGGGGCGGAAGACGGAGCAGAATCGGGAGTCGGCGAGATTGCGGTGGTGGGCGGCGTGCTCGATCCGGGCCCCGCGCACGGCGCCCCACGCACACGGGAGGACCAAGGCGACGAGCAGGGGCAGCATCCTGACGACCGTTGCCGCGGCAGCCATCGGCGCGGCAGCCGAGGTCAGCAGCTGAGCGGCGAGGACAAGCTCGCCAGTCTTCTCCGCCCCGTTCGGAGGCCGCGGCGTGGGCGTCCTCGAAGTCGGGGTCCTCGTACGCCACGAGCTCGGCGGCAGCGGCAGCGGCAGCGATGATGACCTCAAGATCAGCCTCGCGTACGGCCTTCGGCACCAGCCAGGACGCGGCGGCGCGGGCGCAAGCGTCCAGCAGGTAGCGGGCGGAAGCGGTGACGGCGAGCACCACCACGGCGGTCAAGTTGTCGCGCAGCCCGGCGGCGATGTCGGGACCGGTGAACACGGCGGCCAGCATGCGGGTGGTGGCCGCGAGCGTCGTCGCGGTGAGCACGGCAGCACTGATCTGGCACCCGAGCAGGGCCACAACGGCGCGACGGTCGGTGTGCCGGCCGAGCCTGGCCTTGGGCGAGGGTGCATGGGAGACGGCGCGCCATCGCCCACGTGGACAGGGTGACGCTCGCCTCGACGTGCCGATCGGAGGCCCGGCGCATGACCGGCGGCTGGCCCGCAGCGGCGACGGGCGGGGAGAGTGCGGAAGAACTCACGAGCCCATCAGGGGGCCGAACGAGGCGTCCGGGCAACGGGGTTGTTCCTCCGGACCCGCGTCGCCGCTGGCCAGCCGAACCCTGCCGTCAGCCACCCCACGAGCTTTTCGTCCGATCGAGTGAAGTCGTGGCCCGGGGCGGGGAGGCTCCGGCCAGCCCGGATGCGGCTGAGCGCTACAGGTGGTCCTTTAGCGCTGTGGTTGGCCCGGCATGACGGCGCTGCACTCGGCGCAAGGTCTCGTTATCCTTCGCTTAGCTGGCCGGTGGAGGCTCTTCGCCGAAGACCCAGGGCGCCAGTACGACCAGCCAGCCGTCCGGGTCCTTGAAGAGGACGGCGCCGCGTTCTGGCCAGTAGGGGTTCGCTGCGGGGACTGGGCTGTGCCCGTGCTCGGCGAGCCGTTGGGAGGCGACGGCGACGGCTTCGGGGCCGCGGAGGTAGAGCACCAACTGGTTCTCTGGGTGCGGCTCGGGGATGCGGGGTGGGTCGCCATGTTGCAGGAGCTCCATGTGCACCGGGGTGCCGGGCAGGCCGAGGACGATGCCGTCGTAGCCGTGATGGCCGCGCCATTCGGCGAGTACAGGCAAGCCGAGGACGTCGTGGTAGAAGACCAGAACGTCGTCGTACTTCGCGGTCGGCCGGGCGAAGCGGACCGCTCCTACCTCAAGGTGGCTGGGCCAGGAGTGAGACATAGAGCGATGGTGGCACGCGCCCACCAGGGGCCGAATCGGGCTTTGGCCCTACGACCTGAGACCGGCGCTGCGTTGCGGCACCGTCGGCCGAGCGCCGGATCAGACGTCGGTGGACGTAGCGGCCACCTCACGGCCTTGCGTCCCTTGGGTGACGACTCCGCAGGTCAGAAGCGCGCCTGCCGCCATGCCGGGCCAACCACGACGCTCAACGGGCCTACCACAGTGGCTAATGGGCCAACTGCAGCGCTCAGTCACGATGAGGATCGACCGAGGATGAATGGAAGCGCGGCGGCTCCCGTTGCCCGCGTCCGGGAAACGATCCGGCACGTACGCGGGAACGTGGGGATCTCGTGGGTGGCTTCGTGGTGCCTGGCGTCCCGTCACTTCAGCCGTCCGCGCCAGACGATCACGCCGACACTGTGGTGAGTGCCGTGAGGTCCGTCATCATCACCTGTTCGGCCTTGTCCAGCGCCCGGGTGCATTCCGCTTCGTCCACGCCGAGCGCGATGAGCGAGGCGATGCGGGGGATGACGCCCCTGGGAGGAAGCAGCAGTCGGGTGCCCGGTGTGGCGAGTGCGATCGCCCCGGCAATTCCGGGCACCTGGGCGGCCTCGGTTAGGTCCACTGAGTTCAGCACGGAGTCGCTGGGTGGGTACACATGGCGGATCGCCGCCGTCGCCCCGCCGGTCGGGGCAAGGTCCGGGAGCCGCCCGAGTGCCACATCGGCCGCGGCCCGTACCAGATCGACGCCGCTGGCAAGGCGGCCGGCCCAGGGGATGAAGCCGCCGCTGAGGCGCCCGTTCAGTTCGACGAGCCTCGGGCCCATTGCGGTCAGCCTGATCTCCGCATGGGTGACCGCGCGATCGATGCCGAGAGCGTGATGGGCTCGCGTCACGAAGTCGTGGACGTGGTCGGCCCACGGTTCACGCGGAAAGCCCGTGACGACGTGGCCGACCTCTTCGAAGCAGGGCGCATAGGCCAGCTGCTTCCTGGCCAGCAGGACGCACTCAACGTGCCCGTCCACAACCACGCTGTCCACACTGATCTCGGGCCCATTGAGGAATTCCTCGACCAGCCAGCTCTCCTGGGCCGAGACGTTCCCCAGCTCCGTCCCCATGGTGTGCCGGAAAGCGGCCCGGACGGCGGAGACGTCGTCGGCGCGCGTGACACCGATGCCGAAGGCGAGGGAACGGGGCTTGACGACGACGGGGAAGCCGAGCTCCTCCGCGGCCCGCACCGCCTCCTCGGCCGACGTCACAAGACGGTGGCCCACCGCGGGCAGGCCCGCCTCCGCGAGTGCCGTCCTTGCCAGGTACTTGTCCCTGCAGCGTGCCGCAGCCTCAACCGCCACATGGGGCAGCCCGAGTTCTCGCGCGGCCTGTGCGGTGACGCCGATCAGGGTTTCGTCCCAGGTCAGGATACCGGTCCCGGGCGGCGTCCGGCCTCCGGCGGAGGAGCGGGCGAGGGTGGCGGCCGCGGCGGTAACCGCCTGCGCGTCGGTCAGGTCGACCACGGCGAAGCCGTCGAGGTGGCGCCGCTGCCACGTGGGTTCCCCGGCGAGGACGGCGGAGACACGGCAGTGGTCCACGAGGCTGGCGAAGGAGTACTCGCGGTGGGCCTGCATGCCGCTGCCCACAACGATCAGATGAGGACGGGCGTCGGTGTTCACTGGCGGTTCCTTCCGCCGGGGCTCGCGCTCACGCGAGGGTCCCCGCTATCACGAGCCTGGTGGTGGCGATGACATCGGCCGCGAGGCGTCGCGCGTCCTCGGCGGTGTCGGCCAGGGTGATCACCGAGCCGTAGCGGTCACGATTGTGCTGCGGTGGCCTGACCTGGGTGCCGGTCGCCTGCCAGATCTCGTAGTCGACCACGCCGTCCGTCGTGCGCAGGGCACTCGCCTCCACCGCGCGGAGTTCGCCCGGCCGGTCCGCGGTCAGTGCCTTAATGCAGGCGATGCGGCCGGTGGGCCGCACGGGCGGCAGAGAGCCGTGCAGGAACAGGTCGATGAGGTCGCGGTAGACGTTGCGCTGGAGCGCCGCACTCTGGACGTAGGGCATGAGCCCGCCGGCGAGGCGTCCGTTGATCTCGATCACGCGCGGCCCGTCCGGCGTGAGCATGATCTCGGTGTGCGCGGCACCGAAGTCAAAGCCGACAGCGTCAAGCGCGGCGCGGCAAGTCGCGTCGATGTCGTCAGCCTGTGGATGCGGTACCGGGAAGCAGCCGCCGAGTTCAACCTGGTGGGGCAACGGCGTCACGTCCCGGTCGGTGATGCCGAGGACCAAATGCTCGCCGCCCGCGGAGAAGGTCTCGCAACTCACCAGCTCACCTGTGAGGAATTCCTCGACGAGGACCTTGCGCTGCGCCACGGTGGAGCGTCCGTAACTGCGCTGGCCGAGAATGGGCCCGGCGCAGAAGCGGACCTCCTCCGGGGCGGTGGCGACGCTCACGTTCACCGAACCCGAGCCGTCCACGGGCTTGACCACCACGGGGTAGCCGAGTTGCTCCGCGGCCTCCACTGCACCCGGGAGGTCGGTGGCCAGACGGCAGCGGACCGGGGGCAGTCCCGCCTCGGCGAGCCGCTGCCGGCAGACGTACTTGTCGCCGAGCAGGCGCAGCGCATGGAGTGAGGTGTGCCTGATACCCAGCCGCTGTGCGACTCTGCTCACCGCCAGAGTGTGCTTCTCGCTCACGCTCAGCACGACGTCCGGCCGCCGCGCAGCGACCAGAGGTTGCAGAGCCTCCCACAGCCGTTCCGGGTCGGCAGTGTCGGGCACTTCCCGCACGTGATCCGCCAGGACCAGATCGGTCTCCTCGGCGGGCCTGCCCTTGAGGTACCACGGGAGATCGCTCGTGACGAAGGCCACCTCGTGCCCCGCCGCGGACGCGACGCGGACCAGTTCGAAAGCCCGCCACGACTGGTGCTCCACAATCACGATGTAACTCACGGCCTGACCTCGTCTCGGCGGAACGTCGCCAGCAGGTAGTGCCGACCGGGGAGAGCCCGCGGAACGCTTCGGCAAGTGGTGAGCGTGAAACCGTGCCGCCCGAACAGTGCGCTGAGTTCGTCCTCGGTGAACTCGCGGCACAGCCGGCGGTCGTTGCTCAGATAGGTCGCGCCCTGCGCCTCCCTGGCGCCGAAGACGGAAACGAGGAGCAGCCCGCCCGAACGGACCGCCTGCCACAGTCGCCCGATGTAGGCTCCGTACAGATCGGGGTGCTGATGGTGCATACACCCGTTGTCGAGCACGGCGTCGTAGACGACGTCGTCTGGAAAGCTCAGCAGATCGGTCGTCAAGAACCTGGCCCTGTCCCCCCAGGCGGAGCGGACCTCCGCCCACTGCGGACTGGGCACCAGGTCGATTCCGGTCACCCGGTGACCGGCCCGCAGCAGTTCGGCCGCGTCCCTGCCGTGGCCCGTGCCCACGTCGAGGATGTGTCGTCCAGGGTGGTCGCCGAGCGCGAGGACCAGGTTTCGCACCGCGTGCTGCATCGCCGGTTCGGCCGTCCAGGAGTCCCGGCCTTCCGTGTACCGGGTGGCGAAGTCCTCGGCCAGAACCGACGGGTACACATCCGGCTTGAGCGGTGGGGTGTCCACTTTCTCGATCATGGGGTCCTTTCCTGAGGTGCGGTACGCGCCGTCACACCGAGCGGGACGGGCGCGGGTGGCGATGGCACACCGCTTCGGGGCGTCCGCAGGTGCTGGCGGTGCCGGGCCCGGCACGTGCTTGTGGTGATAAGCACAGTGCTCAGGGAGGTTCCCGCAGTGTTCCCCATGTCCTCCCGCCGGGCGGCGGGAGCTGGGGACCTCGGCGGGACCGCAGAGGGAACCGGGGCGCGGCAGGCTTCTCCCCGTCATTGCCGTACCCCGCGCCGAGTGAGGTTGCCCGATGCCCCCTGCTGTCGCAGTCCAGCCACTTGAGGCACCTTTCTCCGCCAGGGACCTCGAGGCCGTCGTACTCGACCTGAAGGAGGTGGAGAGGCGGCACCCCGCCTACGGCCGCTTCGCCACCGCCCTCGGCAACACCACCTTGATGGAGCTCCCCGGTGTGCCCGACGGCGCCCGGCTGCTCGGCAAGAGCGAGTGGGAGAATCCCGCGGGCTCCATCAAGGACCGGGTCGCCTACGCCCTGCTGGGAGACGCCCTGCTGCACCATGGGGACCGGCCGCTCGGCGAACTGCGTGTCCTGGAGTACTCCGGGGGCAACCTCTCCCGCGCGCTGTCCTTGCTCAGCGCGGAGCTGGGACTCACCGCTCGGTTCGTCCTGTCGTCCGCGAGCCCGCCCAGCCTCCTCGAACTGCTCGCTGCACGGGGGGTTGGGGTCGACCTCGTTGACAAGCAGCAGGGCTTTCTCGAAGTGGTGCGCCACGCCCTGCGGATCGCTACTGCCGACGACCGGTGGACCTTGCTCTACCAGCACCGCAACCCCGTCAACGTCCTGCTGCACGAGACAACCACTGGCGCTGAGATCCTCCGTCAGCTCGACGGCAGGTCCCCGGCGGCCTGGGTGGCCTCGATCGGGACCGGCGGCACGCTCATCGGCGTGCTCAGGGCGCTGCGTGCGGCCCACCCCGGGGTGCGCGCCATCGGCGTCTCACCAGCGGAGCTGCCCTATGGAAGTCCTGCCGAGCCCAACGGACTGCCGAAGTACGCCGGTTCAGGCGGGATGGGGCATGGCATACGCCAGCCGTTCGTCACGCTCCACGACGACCGGATCGAGCACCGGACGGTCTCCTGGCCCCAGGCCTTGGCGGGCATGGCCGAGTTCCACCGGCTAACCGGGGTACGCATCGGCAGTTCGGCCGCGGCCAACTGGCTCGCCGCCCGTGAGGTGGCCGCCTCGCTGCCGGCTTCCGCCACCGTGGTCACTGTGCTGCCGGACGCTGGGACCCCCGAGGAGTGGCAGCAGGCAGCGGCTCTCGACGCCGGGGAGCCCGTCGCGTGAAGCGCCGAAGCTGGCTGTCCCGGCTCCGGCGCAGGATGCTCGCCGATCTCCGGGTGGTGGTCGAGCGCGACCCCTCGGTCCACAGCCTGGCCGAAGCGATGATGGCGCCCTATCTGCCCGCCTTGTGGCTGCACCGGCTCGCCCACCCCCTGTACGTCCGGGGGAACCGGTGCACGGCCCGGGCGCTGACGCTGTTGGGACGCACGCTCTCTGGGGGGTGTGACATCCATCCCGGCGCCCGGATCGGCAGCGGTCTCTTCATCGACCACGCCTCCGCCGTGGTCATCGGCGAAGACGCCGTCCTGGGCTCGGACATCACTCTGTACCACCAGGTCACCCTCGGTGCTCTGGGCTGGTGGCGGGATCGCGTCAGGCCGCCCGGGGGGCGGCGGCACCCCACCCTCGGGGACGGGGTGGTCGTGGGGACGGGCGCGTCTGTGCTGGGTCCGGTGCGGATCGGGGACGGCGCGTTCATCGGCGCGCACACGCTTGTCACCTCGGAGGTTCCGGCCGGCGGACGGGTCTTTGCGACTGGGCGTTGCCTGCCGCCGCAGCGAGTGCAGCCGCCCCGCCAAGACCGCCCGCGTGGCGCGGCGCTCGGAAAGGGGCCGGCCTGACCGCCGCCACGGACCAGCTCCGGGCGGGCCGCGCCCTACACCGTTCGCAGACAGCCACAACCCACGATGTGAATCGAGTAGCACTTTGACTCCCACTGCGAAGTTCCCTGCCGGGGACAACCGGGTGGCGTCCTCGCCCGCGCAGACCCGCGCGTTCGCGGCCTTGCGCCAACGGGACTACCGGCGTTTCTTTCTCGGCCAGCTTGTCTCCAACACGGGGACGTGGACCCAGCTCGTGGCGCAGGACTGGCTGGTGCTCAGGCTCACCGGTCACACCTTCGATGTCGGCATCACTACGGCCCTGCAATTCCTGCCCGTCCTGGTCTTCAGCCTCGCGGGCGGAGCCGCCGCCGATCGCTGGTCAACCCGCCGGCTGCTCGTCGTCAGCCAGGTACTCCTGGGGCTGTTCGCTGCAGTACTGGCGGTGCTGGTGCTGACTGACACGGTGACGGTGTACCTCGTCTTCGTTTTGGCGCTGCTGACCGGATCGGTGCGGGCCTTCTCCGCTCCTGCCCTCCAGGGATTCGTCTCGGAGGTGACGGGCCCCGAGCTACTGCGCAACGCCGTCAGCCTCGGCGCGCTCAACTACCAGAGCGCTCGGCTGGTGGGCCCCTCCATCGCGGGTCTAGTCATCTCGGCGGTCGGCATCGGATGGGCCTTCGCCGTGAACGCGCTCTCGTACGCCGTGGTGGTGGGGACCCTGTTAGCAGTGCGCGCCGGTACGGGGCAGGCATCCTCCGCGCGGCGGGCGCCAGGTGGTGTGTGGGAGGGACTGCGTCACGTGCGGCAGCGGCCGGAACTGCTGTGGCCCATCACGTTGGTGGCCTGCGTGTGCACCTTCGGCTACAACTTCCCCACCCTGCTGGCTGGCTTCGCCGCCGGCCCGTTCCATGCAGATGCGCGGCAGTACGCCTTCATGACGGCGGCCCTCGGGGCCGGTGCCGTGGCAGGCGCGTTGATCACGGCACGCCTTAGCGACCGCGGGAAGTCCCGTCTGGTTGCCTACGCACTCTCCTTCGCGGTGGCGGAGGCACTGGCGGCGGTGGCCCCGGCGTATGCCGTGTTCCTCGTGCTGCTGGTCGCGCTGGGCTTGGTGAGTATCATCTTCAACACGACGGCCAACGCGACCGTGCAGGTGACGGTCGAGCCCGGTATGCGGGGACGCGTCATGGGGCTCTATTCGCTGGCCTTCTCGGGCGGCACCACGGTCGGCGGGCCCGTCGTTGGGTGGGCCGTCGACGCCTGGGGAGCGCGCCCCGCGATGGTGGTCTGTGCCGCCGTCACGCTGGCGGGCGCTGGGACGGTAGCCGTCTCCCGGGCGCGGGCCGGCGCGGCAGGCGACGGACAGGACGCGTCGCCTCACTGAAGCTCGGGGCCAGCTCGCCCTACATGCACATCGCCCGGCTTTTCCACGGCTTCGTTCACGTTCAGCAGCAGCGCTTGTCGATGAGTTTCGGTTCTGGCTCAAGTTTTGTGGTCGGCCTACGCTGAGTGACGGCTGAGCCTGGGAGCTGAAGGTCAAGTTGTCACTGCGTTGAGGCGCATGCGTATGTAGCTGGAGTGGCCTGGTCCCTGGCGCCGTTGTCCGTTTGGCGCCATCCATGCTGGAGGTAGAAGGCTTGAGCGCGGTGATTCCGATACCACGCCTCCACCTGCCCTATAGGCAGAGCTGCTTCGTGCAGGTACTGGATGAATGTCGCGTGTAGTTGGCTGCCGATTCTCTGTGCCCAGTGGGTTGGCAGGACGTGGATCTGATAGAGCTCGCCGACAGTTGCCGTGTCCGCCTCCGTGACAGAGGCGGCCCCATGGCTACGACGCCCGCCATTTCGCCGGTGTGAAGGGCACAGAGGGCCCTCTTGTCACCCGATTCAATGGAACGTGCTCATCTCCCTCGTCGATGCGCCGCCCCGTCAGCGGTATCGATGCCCGCCTCGGGCAGCCCGCCGGCTCGGTAGTAAGCGGTACGGGCTTGTGTGTGCACGTCAACGATCCTGTCCAGGTCGCTCAGTTCTGCTGGGCGTATCGATATGTTCGCCATGACCATGTACAACGCACTCACCGTGACGCACGGTTCTGAGTTCTTGCAAACTGACCGAGTTGCCTGCGACCGTCGGCGTGATTGCCTCTTCGCCACAAACAGCGATGGCCCCGCATCAGACACCTGCGACGCGGTAATGACTGTCAACCCAGTAGGACTCGCCTGCGAAGGAGTTGGAATCCGGCTCGGCCATACATCTGACGCCCGAGCATCTTGAACCATTTGACGTGGCCTTCGACGACGCCCGAGCTCCAGGGAAGCGTGAGGCCGGCGATGACGGCTTGGCGGTCGTGGTCGATGCCTGTGGCGAGGGTGTGGAGGCTGGGAAGGTCGTCTTGCCGAACGGCGTCGAGCCACTGCGGGAGCCGTTCGCCCTGGCGCTCGGTGAGCACCCGTGTCCGGTAAGGGCCTCTAATTCGGGGACCATCTTGAGACGCAAATGCTCGATTTCGGTGAGGGTTTCGGGGCGGCTGAGGATCCACTTGGAGGCCGCTCGGGGTGACGGTGTCTTTGCCGTCACCGGTTGCGGTGACATGCGCTTTTCCTGATGTAGGCGCTGACGATCCCGTAGGTGCCCTTGAAGCCGAGCGGCACGATCTCTTCCCATAGCTTCCAAGCGTTGGTGCAGCCCTCGTTCCAGCGGTCGTTCCGCGGGAACCGGCAGGGATCCGTGCGGGAGGTCCCTCGCGGATTCTGCTTCCCGGCCAGAAGGGCCGCCCGCACCGCGTCGACGACGCCGAGGAGCAGAATCGTGACCAGAATTGTCTTCTTGCCGGGGAGCGTACGCGCCGCGTCGGTGAACCGTGCCGTGCTCGCCACCCTGGAGGAGTGCCTCTCCCGCCGCCGGGGAAAGTTCGAGACCGCGTATCTCGACCCGGGCACCCTGCCCCACTTCGACCAGAACGTGGACGAGGACGAAACGGCGTTGCCCGAGGCCGTGACGGATGCACGAACGCTAGTGATTGCGGCTGACGCGCTCGTCATCAGCACGCCCTCGTACAACGGCGCGATGTCCGGGGTGCTCAAGAACGCGCTCGACTGGCTCTCGCGTCCCTGGGGGAACAGCTCGCTCACCAGCAGGCCGACAGCGATCGTCTCGGCCTCCCCCGGCCGGAGAGGAGGCGAGGAGGCCCAGCCGGGCCTGCGCGCCGTGCTGGAACGGGCCGGGGCGGTGATGATAGACCACCCAGTCGTCGCCATCGGGAACGCGACCCAGCGGGTGCACCCGCGCGGTCTGTTCACCGAACCCGCCGTCGTGGCCGCCCTCGACGGCATGACCGAGTCCATGCTGGCTGGCCTTGGCGTCCTGGCTCCTGCCGGGCATCCACACGCCGCCACCGGAGTCTGAAACGCAGGCCGATATGGGGCGGCATGTGTCCTGTCGCGGCACCGCGCACACGGGGCTGCTCCGGCGTCCCGGCCCACACGCACGCACACGAGGAGAACAAGCAATGGATGACGTCATAGGGATGCTCGACACGGACCGCACACCTCACGCGACCGTGCGCGCCGAAGTTGGCGTACCGCTCACCTTCGGCCACGGGGTGCCGCTGGACGCCAGGATGGTGACCTTCAACGGGCTGTCGGACGACAAGGAGCATTTGGCCCTGCGGCTCGGTCAACCGAAGGAGATGCCGCTGGTCAGGCTGCACTCGGAATGCCTGACGGGGGATCTGTTCGGCTCGGCGCGCTGTGATTGCGGGCAGCAGCTCAGCGAGGCCCTGCAGCTCATCGCGCGGCGCGGTGGCGTTCTTCTCTATCTGCGTCAGGAGGGCCGAGGTATCGGGCTTTACAACAAGCTCGACGCCTACCGGCTCCAGGACGGTGGCCTGGACACATACGAGGCGAACCGGGCGCTCGGGCTCGGCGACGACCCGCGTGACTACGCCTCGGCGGCGCAGATGCTCCGGGCCCTCGGTCACACCGAGGTCGATCTCCTGACCAACAACCCCGACAAGGTTGCGCAGTTGCGCGCGCTGGGCATCGGCGTCCGGACCATCATGCGCACGGGTGTCTTCCGCACCCGCCACAACTCCTCCTACTTGTCGGCCAAGGCCAGCAAGACGCTGCACACCATCGAGCTGGAAGAGCAGAGTGCCTGATGACGTACTGCTTGGCCACAGCGGCCTGCCACCCCACCGACCGTGCTCGTCCCGGATTCCGGCGGTGCGCCGATGTCTAAGTCCGCTCTCGTCACGAACCCGAACGACCTCGGCGAGCGGGAGGCCATGGGGTTGCCTGCGGCGTTCGTTGACCGGGTCGACCGTACGGAGCTCCAGGCGGAATGCGTCCGGCTGGCTGGCGACACACCGCGACAGCTTGCCGTGACGGCTGGCGATCCGGCATTGCCTCGCCTCACTCGGTTCGCCGCAGGAAGCCTGCTCGCCCTGCTGGGCGACCCGCGGATCGACGTGTGGTCACCCGAGATGGTGGACGTCCCGGGCGGGGCCGCCAGGATCGGGCTGGCCGCGGAGCAGGTCGACGAGGTCGTCGCGAAGTTCGCCGCCGTTGGCGTCGTCCGCGAGTGGATCGACAAGGAGGTGCCTGACCACTCGGTGGATCTGGCGCCGTTCCGCATGGCGCGTTATCCAGTGACGAACCTGGAATACCGTGTCTTCCTCCTCGAAAGTCCGAACACCCCTCCGCCGTCATCCTGGACGTTCGGCGCATACCCTGCCGAGCGTGCCAACCATCCGGTGTGGACCGTCGCGCCGGAGGACGCCGACGCCTATGCCTCCTGGCTCTCCGACAGGACGGGCCGGGCCTTCCGCCTTCCTACTGAGGCCGAGTGGGAGTACGCCGCTGCGGGCCCCGGGAGACGCACGTACCCGTGGGGCGACAGGATGGCGGAGGATCGTGCCAACACGGTCGAGTCTGGACTGATCACCACCACTCCCGTCGGTGTCCACCCGGCGGGTCGCGGCCCGTTCGGCACCGACGACATGGCGGGCAACGTCGAGGAGTACGTTGCCGACGACTACCGTCCGTACCCTGGTGGCAACGCGGTCGCAGACGACCTGCTCCGCGCGGGCTCCACCTACCGGGTGGCACGGGGCGGCAGCTTCACCCGGTACGCCGACCTCGCGCGCTGCCGGCGCCGTCACGGCTGGTACCACAAGCCGATGTATGCGATGGGGTTCAGGCTCGCCGAGACGCCCGCCGTCCCCGGCCCCATCGAGGGAACGGCCCGGCCATGACCGAACGGCCTTACACCATTCTGAGCTGTGCGTCCTCCCTGGACGGCCAGATCGACGGCACGGGACCCGAGCGCCTGGTGCTCTCCAGCAGAGCCGACCTGGACCGGGTGGACGCGGAACGCGCCAGGTGCGACGCCATCCTGATCGGAGCCGGGACCCTGCGCAGGGACGATCCGCGCCTGCGCGTCTCCGCCCGACGCGGGGCCGACCGGGCGGAACAAGGGCTTCCGGCCGATCCGCTCCCCGTCGTCCTGACCCTGAGCGGCGACTTGCCCGCAGACCGGGTCCTGTGGAACGGCTCCCGGCGGGCGCTGGTGTATTGTCCGCCCGCCGTCGCAGCCGGGCTGCGCGAGCGTGTGGGCGGCCTAGCGGAGGTCGCAGCGCTCGCTGGAGGCCCCGAACCAGCCGCTGTTTTGGCCGACTTGGGCGGACGCGGGGTTCGCAGGCTGTTCGTCGAGGGCGGCCAGCACATCCACACCGCCTTTCTCGCCGCGGGCGCGGCCGACGAAATCCAGTTGTCGATCGCGCCGCTGATCGTCGGGGAGGCGGAGGCTCCCCGCTTCGTCGGCAGCGGCGTCTTCCCCCAGGCCGGTCGGCGGATGCGGTTGCTGGAAACCCGTGTGCTGGACGATTCGGTCCTGCTGACCTACCGCTGCCACCGCGCCGGGGACCGGAGGGCGACATGATGGCCTACGACCGAGCCACGGCCTCGTGCACAGGGGGCGCGCTGCGTCCCGGCCGGGACGACGGTGCTCTGCTGGAGCAGGCCATCAAGCTGTCCCGGCGCTGTCCGCCCTCTGCCTCTGCCTACTCGGTGGGGGCGGTGTTGGTGGCCGCGGACGGCTCGGTGCTCTCCTCCGGCTTCTCTCGTCAGGACGGCTCGCGGGTCCACGCCGAAGAGGCGACACTGCGCACTCTTCCCCCCAGGACGGAGCCGCAGACCGCCACGCTGTACTGCTCGCTCGAACCGTGCAGCGAGCGGGCTTCGGCGCCGCATCCGTGCGCCGAGTTGGTCATCTCGGCGGGGATTGGGCGGGTCGTGATCGCCTGGCGGGAGCCCGAGTTGTTCGTCTCCCGCTGTAGCGGCCTCGAACGGCTCCGTGCGGCCGGGGTGGAAGTGAGGGAACTGCCCGACTACGCAGACCTGGCCCGACGGGCCAACAGCCATCTTCCCCTGGCCCCGGCGGGCACCGGGCACGCCGCATCCGCGCGACCCGGGGGCGGATCGGTGTGACGGCTGGGTCGTGGCCGCTGCCTCGGCGGGCAGGCCCACCCCCCTGCGTCGTGACGGGGCCTCCGGCGGAACAGCTCACCCAGAACGCCCCGGCCGACCAGCTCATCCTGCTCGAAAAGACGACTGCAGCCCTGCGCGGTGTGCGCAGCGGCGCCTCGTTCTTCTGCCCAGCCGGCAGTCGCGCCTTCCACCTGGACCACTGGCTCGCCCTCGGTCCGCCCCACATGTTCTTCGCCGGCACCGAGTTCGCCCATCTGCACCCGATATACGACGGCAGCGTGCACCTGTTCCTCTCGCCCGTCACCGCTTGGGACGTGCATGCCCGGGGCTGGGCCGCGCCGCCCGACCGTGACGGAGCGCTGCTCGTGTACGGCCCCCGGGACGAGGCAGAGACAGAGATCGTTCAGGAGCTGCTGCTGTGTGCCTACCGCTACGCGAGAGGAACACGGTATCCGTGACACGTCTCGTCCCCTTCGACGTGCTCCGCGGGACCGGCTTCCGGGCGGCCGGATGCCGGCGGGAACCGGGAGGGAGGAAGCGGGGAGGTCGTCCCGTGAAGCTCACTTCCGTCCCGAGCGGACGTCTCCCACACCCTCGGGCCGCCTGGTCTCTCTTCGCACTTCTTCGCCTTGTATTCGTATCTCTCCTTCTTGGCAGGTCATCATGCTCAAGCGTCTCCCCGTCACCGCCTTTGCCCTGCCCGCCCTGCTCACCGGCGCCTTCGCCGTGCAGAGTTCCGTTCAGAGAGTGCAGGTCCCGCACCACACCCGTTCCGTGCTGGCCACCGAACACGGTCCCACGGTCGTCACCCGCGAGGCAGAGCCCTCGGCCGACACCGTTCCGCTCACCTGACCTCCGCCTTCCGCCCTTCACCTCAACTTAGGAGTACGATCCGTGATCCGTCACCGCGGCCCCATCAGCGGCATCGCCGCCTACCAGGACACCTATGTGGCCACCGCTGGCTACGACAACCAGGTCATCCTCTGGAACGCCGCAGACAAGACCCCGGTCGCTCGCAGCACCCACGACCACCTCGCCAACCAGGTGGCCTTCAGCTCGGACGGCCGACACCTGCTGACCTCGTCCAGCGACTACACCGCCCGGCTGTGGTCCCTGCCCGAGCTACGGCTGCTGGCGGTGTTCTCCGACCATGAGGACGACGTGGAGATGTCGGTCTTCCACCCATCCGAGCCGCTGATCGCCACCGCGTCGCGCGACCACCGGGTCCGGGTCTACGGGCTGGACGGCAGCCTCAAGGCCGTCTTCGCGGGACACACCGCCGACGTGATCTCCGTGGAGTGGGCTAGTGGGAACCGACATGAGCTGGTCTCCTCCAGCGACGATGGCACCATCAAGCGGTGGTCCGTGGACACCGGCACGATGGTCGCCGACATCGACCTCGGCGGCGTGGAGACCGATACCGTCGCCCTGGCCACCGATGGCACGGTCTACGCGGGCAACGACGACGGGGAGATCATCGTCGTTGACGAACGGGGCACGATGACCCACCTGGCCCACGACGCCGGCATCAAGCGACTCGTCCTCAACGCTGCGCGCGGTCTGCTGGTCAGCCTCAGTTACGACCGCACCCTGCGAGTGTGGAACATCGCTGGCGGTCTGACCGAGGTGGCCTCGTCCACTCTGCCTAGCGCGGTGTGGCCGCGCTCGTGCGCCTTCCTCAACGACACCACGCTCGTCTTCGCAACCTTCGGCTCCTCCTACGCGACCTACAGCGTGGAGGACAGCGCTTGGGACGTCGGCGGCATCGAGCCGACGCCGGGGTTCAACGCGGTGCTGCCCTACCACGGGACAACCCTGACCATCGGAGACGCGGGAGTGCTGTGGCAGGACGGCGAGGAGCGGTCGCGCACCGGGAGCCTGTGTAACTTCCTCACGGAAGTTGGGCCCTTCGTGATCACGGGCGGTCAGATGGGCACGCTCTTCGACGCCTTCACTGGGGAGGTGTTGCACCAGCACAGGTCGCCGCTGAACTGCGGGGTGGCCTTCGAGCGTGACGGACGCCCCCACCTTGTCGTCGGCACCTACACGGGCGAGGGGCTGGTCTTCTCCGTTACGGACGAGGGCATGCTGCGCCACGAGGTGACGCTGCCGCTGCACCAGAACGCGGTCAAGGGTGTGGCGGTCTCGGGTGACTTGATCCTGTCCGTGTCCGCCGACGCAGAAGCCGCCTGGTTCTCCACCCACACCCTGAGCCCGTCTTGGCGTGTGCCCGCGGCCCACGACAAGATCGCCAACGGCTGCGCGGGGCTGGGCGATGGTGTCTTCGCCAGCGTCAGCCGGGACTTGCGCCTGCGGATCTGGTCCGGGACCGAGGCCGAGACGGTGGAGAGCCCACACGACCACTCCATCAAGAGCGTCGCGGCGTCCACCGACGGTCGGTTCGTAGCCACCGGTGGCTACAACGGAATGGTGGCCGTCTACGACCGAGTGAAGGCCGAATGGTCCGCGGTGCTGCGGCCGACGACGGCCGGCATCTCCTCGATCGTGTACGACGCCGACGGTGGGCGCTTCCTGTGCAGTTCCTACGATAGCGCGGTCCACGCCGTCCCCATGGAGTCCGCATGACACCGGCCGGCGCCCCGCAGCGCTGACCGGCACGGCCCGCGGCAGGCCGGGGCACTGCTGCCGGACGCCCTGGACATACGGCGTCCGGCAGCGGTGACCCGGCCTCCGGAGCCATGGCGAGAATGTGCACCCGACCGGTGGGGGCGGCTGACCCGCCATCAGGCCCGGGCGCCGGGTCGTGCCTCCGCCGGGACACCCATGACGTCGAAGAGCCGATCCGCCTCCGCCTTCTGGGTTGCCGCCTCCTCCACTCGACCCAAGGCCCGCAGCGCGTCGACGGAACTCGCCAGCGCCCGGGCGGTCTCGGGCCGCATCTCGACCGCCGCCGTCAGTGCATGGGCCCGGTAGTGGAACGCGAGCGCCGATTCTGCGTCCCCGCGCGCGAGATGGATCCGGCCGAGCAGGTTCTCCGCCATCGCCCGCCGGATCCGCGTCCCCTGTCCCTGTGCCAGTTCCAGGGCCCGCTCGGCGCACCGCTCCGCCTCCTCCGTACGGCCTGCGTCCAGCCGTACCTCACCGAGACAGAGAAGCGCGGCGGACTCCTTGGCCGGGGCCTGTACGGACTCGGCCAGGACTAGGGCACGATCGAGGCAGCGCACCGCCTCGTTGTCCTCGCCGCACCGAGCGTGGGCCTGGCCGAGTTCGGTCAGGACAGACGCCTCTACCATCCGGTCGCCGATGCGCCGGGCAAGCGCCACCGCCTCGACGCCCGTGGAGACGGCATCCGTGGTACGGCCGAGCGCGGTGAGCACCGCGCAGACGTTGCCCAGTGTCTCGGCCGCCTCGCGCTCGCTGCCGAGCCTGCGATGGAGGGCGAGCGCCGCGCGATAGGAATCCAGCGCGTCATGGAATCGGCCCAGACTCCAGCGCACGATCCCCAGCCTGCTCAGCGCCACTGCCTCCCGTTGCCGGTCACCGGCCTGGCCTGCCAGCTCAAGCGCTTCTTCCAGGGCGTCGGCGGCCGACGAGTATTCGTCGCACTGCCAGTGCGCCACGGCCAGGTTGGTCAGCGAGACGCACAGCAAGGCCCCGGAGCCCAGCTCTCGCGCGGCAGCCACTGTGAACTGCCCCGCCGTGCGGTAGTCGTCGTAGTAGGCCCGGCTGTACAGGTAAAAGGCAAAGCTGCGCGCGAGCACGGCGGTGTGGCGGTGGAGCCCGGCGTGGCGCCCCACCGCCAACACCGCGAGAAGTGCGGCGTGCTCGGTGTCGAACCATTCTTGGGCCTCTACCCGGTCCACGAAGGCGGGCAGCGTCGGCTGCGGCGGCACCGGCACTGTGAGGCCGTGCTCGTACCGGCCGGGAAACAGCACCTCGCAAGCGAGCTCCGCGGTGTGCATGTAATAGTGAAGAAGCCGTTCACAGGCCGTGTGCTGGGCCTCGGCACCGTTCTCGTCGTCCGGCGGGAGACTGAGTGCGAAACTGCGGACGAGATCGTGCAGGCCGTAGCTGTCCCAGGTCCGCTGCTCCAGTAGATGAGCGTCCAGCAGGTGTTCAAGTACCTCGTCGGTCTGTTCCGGCGCCTGCGCGAGCAGGGACGCCGCGCACAGCCGCGAGAAGCTAGGCCCGGGATGCCGGGCGAGGAGCCGGACGGCGGTGCGTAGCGGAGCGGGCATCGAGTCGTACGACAGCGCCAGTGCGATGCTGACGCTGTGCCCCCCCGAGCGCAGCTCCCGCATCCTGCGGCTCTCGTCCCGCAGCAAGGTGGCCATGTGCTGGATGCTCCACTCCGGGCGGCGGCCGAGCCTGGCCGCCGCGATGCGCAGGGCCAGCGGCAGCCTGCCGCACAGCCGGACCAGCTCGGCCATCGCCTCGGACTCCGCACCTGCCCGCTCGCCGCCCAGGGCACGCGTCATCAGTTCGGCGCAGTCGGCCTCTGGCAGCACCCCAAGCGTCAGCCAAGCGGCGCCGGCGAGTTCCACGAGCCGGACCCTGCTGGTCACCAGCACGAGGCAGCGGGGCGAGCCGGGTATCAGGTGCCGTACCTGCTCGGGGCTCACGGCGTTGTCCAAGACCAGCAGCAGCCGGCGTTGCGCAGTGATCGAGCGCCACAGTGCCACCCGGCCCTGCACCTCCTCGGGTACTTCCTCATCGGGCACCCCCATCACGCGTAACAGATGGCCGAGGACGTCGCTGCTCTCCCTGGGCGCGAAGCCGGGGGTATGGCCGCGCAGATCGACGTAGAGCTGCCCGTCCTCGTACTCTTCGGCGAGTTGGTGCGCCACCCGGACGACCAGCGCCGTCTTGCCCGACCCCCCCATGCCGTCCACGGTGATGATCCGGGTGCCGCCACCGGTGTCCGCGCGGATCAAGGCAAGCAGTCGCCGCAGCTCTTCCTTACGGCCGGTGAAATCGGCGATGCCGTACGGCAGCGTGCTCGGCGGGCAGTCGGGCGGGGCAAACCGCGGGGCCACCGCCGGGAGGGGAGGCTCGGCCGGGGCAGGCAGATCCAGCGCGGGGCTCTGTCGGAGGACGGCCTCGTGGAGCGCGACGAGCCGGGCGCCGGGCGCAATGCCCAGCTCGTCCGCGAGCAGGGTGCGGACAGTGGAGTACTCGTCCAGCGCCTCCGCCTGCCGGCCCGAACGGTAGAGCGCGAGGATGAGCTGGTGGCGCAGGGATTCCCGCAGCGGCTGTTCTTCGATCAAGGCCCGGATCTCCCCGACGAGAGAGGCGGACTCACCAAGTCGGGCCCGCAGTTCCAGGAACTTTTCGGCGGAACGCACCCGGAGTTCCGCCAGTTCGAGGGTGGCGCGCGCCATCATGGGGCCGCCCAGCCCCTGGAGGGCGGGCCCGCGCCACAGTCGCAGGGCCGCGCGGTACTCGGCCAGCGCGTTCTCCAGCAGCCCGGCCGCCTCAGCCTCACCGGCGCGGCGCAGCCGGATGGCGAAGAGGCCCGCATCCACCTGGTGTTCCTCGACATCGATCCGGTAGCCGCCGGCGGCGGTGACGATCAGATGGCTGCCTCCGGGGAGCCTGCCCCGCAGGGTGGACACGGCCTTACGGATCTGGTGCAGGGCCGTGTCCGGCGGGTCGTCGTCCCACACCATGGCCACCAGCCGGTGCACCGGGACCACGTGGCGGCGTTCCACCAGCAGGGCGCCGAGCACGCGCGCGGGCGTGACCTCGCTGGCCTGCACCGCGCGGTCGCCGGAGGTGATCTCCAGCGGCCCGAGGATCCCGAAGTACGTCTGCGTCGGCGCCGGGTGAACCATGCGATCGAGTGCGGTGGTCTCGCGCACAGGTGGATCCGTGTCTCCGCTCCGGGCCTCGGCCACGTTTATGTCAGCTCTCATGACATCCTCCCCCTGGTGCCGCCGCAGTGTGGCGCTGTGACGGCATTGAAAGAACCGTTTGACCCGATGAGGGAGTCCGACAGCCCAGCCACCAGCTCAGATCGCGGGCGCAGATGGCGGCGTACCCGGTGGCGGCACTCGTCTTGGCGGCCAGCACGATCGCGGCCAGCCGCACCGCATCGGCTTTGCCCCTGAGAGCGGGATCCCTCAGCAGAGCACTGACCGCGGTATACAAGCGGCATCGTATGCCGTGCCCGAGTTCCAGCGGATCGCCAACGCCTCGTTCGCGCGTCGGCTCCGCCTGAGCTTCTTCCCCACTGCGAGATAAAGTGGGCCTCGTCGGGTTCGCAGGGTGTCGAGCGGCCTTCACCGAGCGGCCCCCGTGCTGTTGGTCGCTGCGTTCTCCAAGTCTCGGCAATCAACAGGAAAAGGCAGTAAAGAGGGCGAAACGATACGGTCATCGGCGCGCTGGTAAACGGCGGCATGATGCTGCACCATAGATACACCTTCCGGGAAGCGGTAAGCGGAAAGGGCGAAGTCCCTGGCAGGGCTTCGGTTCGGTGAAAAACGACAGGTCCGGCCCAAGCGGTCGGATCCTCACTCGGCGGTGGAAGCCGAGTGGTGGCGTAGAGGCCGTAAGTGATCTGGTGTTGGCGCACCCGATCCACGGCCGGGCGGCATAAGTCCCAGAGTAAGGACGGTGCCGCCCACACGTCAGCTCAACATAAATACCTCCTGAGGTGAGGAGGACACTGCTCCGGTCGGTCTTGAGATACCGCTGCTTTTCTTCAGCGAGTAGCAGCGGCAAGCTGGGCCTTGTCGCACCGTTTCTCGTCGTCGGTCAGGGGAGCACTCGGCAGCTGAGGCCGCCCCGGGCCCACCAGTACCGCGAGCGCTACCCGCGGTTTGAGCAGGTTGGTGAGCGGGGCGAAGGCTTTCATCAACCTCGGCAAGGCGCGAGCGGGCGGATGGCTCGAGCCAGCTGGCGTCCTCGGGTGAACGGCCGCCACAGATACCGGCAAGCGTTACAAGCCGTCGCCCCTCTTCGATGGGCATGAGCGTAGCGGTCTGGCCGGGAGCCGGCTGGTGGACATCGGGCCGTACGTGGCCTACTAGATACGTCTCAGCGCCGCGCGGAACGTGGAAGGCGCAGCAGGGGTAGGCGAGACCCGAGTCCACCGCCTCCTCGTGCACTTCCGGCAGGCTCAGCGCGGAAAGCCAGTGGGACGCAGACGCTGTCAGCACCGTGAGATTCAGCTTAGGGTCCACCGCAGCCCATAGCCGCAACTGTTTCCTAGCCACAAGACTCCCCCGTCTCATCCGTCTTGCTGATCACGTGTTCCCCTGGCCCATGGGGCCTGAGCTCATGGCCGCGTGGGAGGGGCCGCGCCCTTCTCGCTTTGGAACAGCTGGTTCACGACGCCCAGCACAGCCATACGAGCCTCTGGTGAGAGCTGTCCAGCGCGCATCGCGATCTCTTTGACCCCGTGCTCCTCTTGGAGCCGACGCCAGAGCTCCGTGTCCGCATTCATCATCTCGGGCCGTGCGGCGACAGCGTCGGTGGCTGGCTTCCGTTCGGCACGGCCGTCTTCGAGAGTTCCCAGCCGGTGTTCGACCGTGAGGACGGAAGGGTCGTCGTCCGGCTTGAGGAAGTAGTCCACATGCTCGACCGCGAAGAGCTCAGCAAGGCTCTGCGCCTTCTCTACGGAGGGGACGGACTTCCCATTGCGTAGCTTGCGGATGTACTGGGCGCTCACTCCGACCTGTGCGGCAATTTCCGAGTCGGTGTAGCACTGCCGGCCCTCGGGGTGCACAAGGTCCACCAGACGTTGCAGACGACGCCCGAACAACTTGGCAGTATCAGTCCCTTGCGCGGGCGACGCTGCCGACTTCGGCCGATGGTTGGTCATAAAGGTAGATCGTAGGCGGCGGCATCCGCCTCTGTAATCAGAGTGGCAACAATAGTTTCGCCGACCGCATCTCAACCGTAGGCACTCAGCCATCTTCGGGCCGCTGGAACGAGCCTGCACTTTGGCCTCGGGGGTACGAGGGCGCCGCAGGCGCAGTTTGCAGGGTCGGTCACCCGCCTAGCTGGAGTCCATGGCAGCACAGGTCCGCTGTGCTGGCCGGACGGCAAGTTACTGGCCGATGCCGACTACCTCGCGTCATTGCGCACGGAACTAATCGGTGGCCGAGGGCACCATCAGGCCCTGCAGGCGATGCCGGGTGCCCCGATAAGGAGAGGAAGGCCGAAAAGGTTCAACGATTCGCGCCTGAAGCAACGGGTGAGGTGGTCACCGGTACGGTTCGCGTAGCACAGGCGGGGTGGCGGATACGCAGGTACGCCCGCGACCGCAACGCGGCGGGTTCTCGCTGCGCTCCGCTTCGCAGAGTGCCCGGACCCACGACGGTGATCAAGTGGCGGTGTCACGCACTTTGACGCTGGAGTCGCGCGGTTCATGTGCTCTGGCTGGCCTTCCTTCGATGACAGGAGAAGTTTCCAGCCAAGTGAGCGGGAGCTGTGGACGCTCGCCCGTGCCAAGGACACGTGGCCCCGAGCGTCGTGGACGGTGGAAGGCGCAGGTTCAAAACCGGCCAGTCTTGCGGCGTGGATCTGGTTGGTGATGACGGACGCGATCTACGATCGACGGTCGGTGGCGTTCAAAGGCCCACGCAGAAAAGGAGTTTGCGATGTTACTCAGCAACTTCTCCCACGGCTTCCGGCTCTGCCCCAGCGCCTCCCAGGCCCTTGCGGTGCCCCCGCCCCGTGCCTGTCACGTGCTCGGCATGGCAGCGGAGTTAGGTCTCCCGGCGACACCATGAAGGGACGCCGCTACCAGGTCCTGTGTCCTTCCGATCCAACAATCGCTGGAGAGCCGACCACGATGCGCTGGAGGAGATTGCGCCGTCGATGCCAGGGGGTGATTGACGGGCTTCCGATGCCCGCGCCCTTCTCCGCCCCGGAACTGTGCGCTCGGCTCGCCGTGGAGCGAGACCGTCCCCTGCGCCTAAGGCCGTTGCCCACACCGGTCGTCCCTGATATGCCGAGCGGTATCTGGCTGGCGACCGAGCACGAGGACTTCGTCCTGTATGACGGCCAGACCAGCCCCTTGCACCAGGAGCACATCATCCTGCACGAGATCGGACACCTGGTGTGTGGCCACCGGTCCATCGGTGGGGAACAGCAGCTGTACCGGCGGATCGATCTTGCGGACCCGGTCTCCATCCGGCATGCCCTGCCTCGCTCCCGCTACTCCGACGAGCAGGAACAGGAGGCGGAGATGATCGCCAGCTTGATCCTGGAGAGCGCCGACCGTCTTCCCTCCCCGACCCTGCTGTCGGGAATGCTGGGCGGGCTGGAATCCGCGATGGGGCTGCGCGGAGCCCGCCACCGAGGATCATCGTGCTCACAGGGCTAGAGGACACCGGAATCATCGCGCTGTGGGCGGTGGCCTTAGTACGGGCCCCGCAAGGCATCCGCAGCAGGGAGCAGCGCCCCTTGTGGTTCGCGATCATCATGATCGCACTGGCCATGTCGATGCATCTTGACCCAGTAACCGCGGTGCTGGCCCGCCTGGTCCCCAGCGCCCATTGGATCGATCTGACCACCCATCTGTTCAGCATCGTCGACGGCACCGCCGTGCTGTGGTTCATCCTGCAAGCAGCAGGGCGCCACCGGCGTACGGCTTTGGTGTTCGGCGCCGCTCTCGCGGTCATGATCGCGTTGGTGCTCCTCGACATCGGTGCTGCCCCGCATGCTCGCAACCAGATCGCTCCCTCGCCGAACACCCTCAGCGTCCCGGATGCCTACTGGTGGATCTTCTTCACCTTCCACCTGACCGCGGACACCACCTGCGGGCTGGTGTGCTGGCGGCACAGCCGTCAGGACAGCATCCCTCACTCTCTGCGGTACGGGTTGCGGCTGTTCGGCACTGGCATGCTGCTGGCCACTCTGTTATGGGTGCTCAAACTCGGCTACCTCGGCACCCGCTCAACAGTCTTCGCCCCGCTGTTCTCGCCCGTCACCGGCGCCGAGGCGCTTTTCATCGCAGCCGGTGTGGCATTGCCGTTCCTGATACAGATGCGGGACCTGTTGCGGTACCACAGGTCCCATCGCAGCCTGGCCCCGCTGTGGCGGGACCTGGTCGCCGCCGCTCCCGACGTCGTCCTCGCGCCAGGCAACCGCCTGCGTGCCGCAGCGATCCCGATCCAACTGCGCCTGTACCGCAGAGTGATCGAGATCAGGGACGCCATGATCGTACTGCGCAGCTATGTCACGCAGGCCACCGTCGACCAGGTACGCCGGCACATCATTGACCAGGCCGTCCCTGATCACTTGGCTGATACGCACATCACCGCCTGCTGGCTCACCGCGGCCCTGCACTCCCGGCGCACCGGCCAGGCCCCCATGGCCCAGTCGCTGAACCTTGCCGGGGGCGGAGCTCAGGACCTCTCCGAGGAAACCAGCTACCTACTGCGGATCGCCGCCGCCTACCGATCACCGATCGTCCACGAATACCGGGCCATGCTGTCCGGCCCGAATCACTAGAGGGGATTCACTGCTGTGCTCGTTGCTTTCGCCTTGACGCCCATGGGTGTGGAGGAAGTTGTCGCGGACTACATCGCGGAGGCGGTGAAGATTGTCCGTGAATCCGGACTCCCCAACCGCTCGGATTCCATGTACACCATGATCGAGGGTGAGTGGGACGAGGTCATGAGTGTCATCAAGCGCGCTACAGAAGCGGTCGCGCTCAAGGCGCCCCGTGTCCAGGTCAGTATCAAGGTCGACGTGTGGCCGAACATGCCTGATCCTCTCAACAACAAAATCGCTCTCCTCGAGGAGCGAATCTCGGAGACCGACGGTGATCGCCCCAGGCTGGTCATCGAGGGTATCTGAGGCTGCGGCTGCTGTTGGCGCTCCGACAGGCACACGGAGGGCGGCCGCCGCGGCGGCACGAGCGGGTTAGCCTCGATCATTCATGATGTCCCGTCAGCTTGGGCAATTCCAGGGGCCGTTGCAACACGTGATCACTGACATGTGGTGGCCAGCAGTTTAGACAGACGCTCGGCTGGGGTTTCCCGGTCGAGCGTCTTGCGTGGGCGGCTGTTGAGTTCGGCGGCGACGGTGTCGAAGTGTTCGCGGGTATGGCCGGACAGGCTACTGCCCTTCGGGAAGTACTGCCGCAGGAGGCCGTTCGTGTTCTCGGTCGAGCACGCTGCCAGGGGCTGCCGGGGTCGCAGAAGTAGACCGGCGCCTCCGTGGTGATGCTGAAGGCGTGATGAGCGGCCATTTCGGCCCTGGTCCCAGGGCGTCTGGCGACTGCGAGGAACCGGCAGGAGCCCCTCGGCAGATCATGAACGTCCGTGACTCCGCCCTATCAACGAGGGGCCTGTAGGCGTTCTCATAGCATCTGCGGCAGTCTCAACCAACCTGCAGGATCCCAATACAGACGTGCCTCAAGCTCTGAAACGCCCCTCAGAACCGTCTCAACGCACCAGCGGGATGGCAGGTCAGAGCCGCATGGCTACCGCAGCATCAGTGAGACCTCACACGCTGGGTGGCGGTGAGGTCGTCGGGCCGGGGGAAGGTGGGAGCGAGGCGGTTCGCACGTGCGGTCGCCGCGCTGCACCAGCCGAACCTCGTCACCGTGTACGACCTCGTGGAGGCGGACGGAGTGGTGTGGTACGTCATGCCACTCATCTCCGGTCCTTCTCTCGCCGAGTACCTGGCCGAGAACAGCCAGATGTCCGACGGGCGGGTGCGAGAGGTCGCGAAGGCGCTGCTTGACGCGCTGGCGGCACTGCACGAGGCCGGGTTCGTCCACGGGGATGTTCGACCCGCCAACATCCTTATGTCCGAGGGGGGATGGATGCTGTTGCCAGGCATCGGCGCCATGGTGCGGGACGATGCCTCCGACACCATCGAGCACGACGGGTTGATCGTCGACGGCGCGGACTACATCGCCCCCGAGAGGGTGCGTGGTGCGCCCCAGGAGCCGAGCAACGACCTGTTCTCGCTAGGAGCGATTCTCCACCAACTCGTCACAGGGCGCCCGCCATTTCACAGGGACGACGTCTGGGCGACGCTGGCAGCCGTGGTGAACGATGAGCCGCCGCCCCTCGGCGGCATCGGCGAACTCGGGCGGCTCATCGCGGGGCTGCTGGACAAGGCCCCTGAGCGACGGCTGACAGCGGCCCAGGCGCGGCTGGTGCTCCGCATTGGGAGACTGCAGCCGCCGGTGTCCGGGCCGACGGCGATGCAGTCGGCCGCGGCCGCGAGCAGCAACGCTGGCATCTCGAGTTCATTGTTGTTGTTCCTTTTGATGCTCACGGTGGTGTTGGCCTGGGCGGCGGCGCGGGCTTACGTTGCCGCAGGCGACGTGTCGGACTTCTTCGTCGCACTGCTGCCCTGGGCGTTGTTCGCCGTCGGGCTCGCTGTGCTCGCCGAACAAGTGCGGGTGGCGCTGACGCGGCGGCGCGCACGGGTGAGGAAACCGGTGCCCGTGTGGCGCTGGTACGCGAGGTCACTCGCGCCGCCCGCACGGTGGACCAACGAGGAGAGGGCCCGGCGCCGCGCCGCCGCCGAACGGGCCGTGGACGAGGTGCTGTTGACGGTCGACCGGCGGGTGGCATCCGCGTCGCCGAGCTCAGGTGCGGACAGGGGGACGACCGATGTCTGACCAGGACACACCGCCCGCCGGCGCACCCGCCCGGATGATGCCGTCATTCCCTGAGGCGGACGAGGCGCGAAAGTGGCAGGAGATCGACCCGGGCCACCTCGCTTGGCGGCGGAACCTCGTGGAACGCCAGCTGCACCGGGAGCGCCTTGACCAGTGGGTGGGGTACGGCTTCCGGCTGCTTGAGCACGTGATCGTGGTGGGGTTCGGCGTGGCCTTCGTCTAGCTGGGGTTCTATGCCGTAGACCACAAGGTGTCGGCGCAGGTCGTGCCCATGATCGGTGGGGGTGTGGCGGGGCTCGCGGGCGCAGTGCTTGCGGTGCGAAACCGGCGGGAGTGAACCGTCGCCCTGGGACGCCCTGGGACGCCCTGCATTCAGTCAGGACTGCTCCGGCCGGGGCCCGGGTTTTCCCGTTCCTGGCTGAGGCGGGGATGCGGAGTCGGTGAAGACCGGCATGCCGAGGTCGATCAACTACGGCCGGCCGTCGATGGAAGTGCGCTTGAGGCTGTTGAGCTTGGCCATCGCAGCATCGAGGCTCACTTGGAGTCCTTCGACTTCTCGAGCCAGCCGTTGGCGCGGGCCTCGCGGACGCGTTCGCGGAGGTTTTGGATGATCTCGATGAGTCGGGATCGCTGTTGTGGGCCGATCTGGAGGACCGGGCAGCGGATGCAGGCGTGCTCGTGCTTGCAGGGGGTTCCGTAGGGGCGCCCGCAGGTGCCCAGGGAGACCTTGCGGAGTTCGAAGTGCTGCTGGAAGTCCCGCCACTCCTGTGCGGTGGGCTCCCGGTACTCTTCGACGGGTCGTTCGGCCCGCCGGCGGTCGAGGAAGCCGCGGTAGGTCCGGATCAGGTCGTCCTGGAAGACCGCTAATGGTGGAGTCGGGTATTGGAACTGCCTGAATAGCTCTATAGCTGCGTGGTTGGGTTGCCCAGCCATGCGTTGATCATCCGTTTTGCGGTGTCGCTGACGTGCTGGTCACTCGTGTCGATGATTTCTGTGTCGGTCGAGTCCGACTGCCTCATCTGGTTGAGCTGCTGGAGCGTCCGGCGGAGCTGGTCGTTGGCGCCTGAGCCGATCTCTCGGCGGTAGATCCTGGCCTTGAGGGTGGGGAGGTCAGCGATCAGGCGGACGGGGGTGATGTCGGCGTTGGGGACAGCGTCGGAGATCCAGGGAAGTTCGCTGCTGAGGGTGGTGAACACGCCTGTGATGAGAAGGAGCGTGTGGCCGAGGGCTGCAAAGTTGGCCCAGAGTGCGGTGAGGTTGCGGCGGGCCAGCTCGCTGGGCTCCTGCCCTTCTGGTGGCCAGGGATGGACGCGGTCCAGTTCGTCAGAATCGATCAGAGCGTGGGAGATGTTCCGCTCGGCGAGCAGTCGAGCGATCTCATAGGCGGTTGAGGACTTGCCGACACCTGCGGGACCGCAGATCACCAGCACTTTGGTTGTGGGCATGGCCGGGATTGTGGCGGGGACGGCCTCCATCCACCAGGCATTTTCCTAGCGGCGACGGGCAATGTCGGCTGCGTAGGCGGCCCAGTCTCCGGCAGCCGGCTCGCTGCCACTTGACCGCGACGGTGATGTCGATGCCGAGGGTGCGGGCAAGGACCGCGGCGGGCAGCTCGGTGGCGAGCTGGAATAGCGCGGTTGAGCGGGCTTCCGCGAGCCGAATGCCGAGTTTGCGGAGCCGTTCGCCCATGGCCCAGGCACTGATCGGCCGGCCGGGCTGTCCCCCGGGGAAGAGCCAGGGTGACTCTGTCCGGGCGAGGACGGCGTGGCTGCGGCGTACCGCGACCTGCTGGAGGGCGAGTTCAGCGATGGGTGCGGGAAGCTCGACTGGGACGGCGCCGAGGCGGATGCGGACGGCTCCGTCCGTCTCCTCTACGTGGTCGACCGTGAGCCGCAAGATCGCGGCGGGCCACTGGGCGTAGAGGAGCAACAGCAGGCCGACGAGGCGGTCTTCGGGCTTGAGGGTGTCGTCGTTCAGGAGGCGGCGGGCGGTGGCCCAGCGGGCCTCGTCGTCCATGGCCTGGGGGGCCGTTCCATTTCACGGCCGGAAAGCTGAGGACACGGGCGATCCGCTGGGGGACGAGCTCCCAGAACACGGCATCCCGATCAGCGATGGGCTTCGAGATCCGCGAGGTTCGAGGTGTGGCTCAGGGGCCCAGGAAGCTCCGCGCTGAGCGGACAGTCACAGCGGTGGTCCTTCCAGGGAGGCGGTCCGGCATCCGGGCTCAATCCGGTCGAGGCGCTCGTAGAGGGCGCGTACGAGACGTGCCCGGTTCTTGGCGCAGGCGACGGTGTCTTTCGGTTGCGTCGACAGTCGGCGGCCCGCCTCGGCAAGCACGATTTCCGTGAGCGGCCGCATGCTGCTGTCCCTGGGCAGCCCCTGGCAGTGCCGACGCACGTCGTCGGCGACGGCCTGGGCGTGCCCCGTCAGCTGGAGGACGATCTGCTCCCAGTCCCTTGGCTCCAGGGCCTCCGGCGGTGTGGCGAGCACCGCGTGGGCCAGCGCCAGGTTCGCCTCGCGGTCGAGCGGCATGTGTTCGTCGAGGAGCCCTGGGGGGCTGTACAGGACGCTGTGGGACGTCGTGCAGCCGTTTTCGTCTGCTGCGTTCCGCGACTCGGCCATGGACGGAAGGTAAGGGCGGTATACCGAGAACAGTGCACACGATGCGTGTGCATCGTCATTTCCGCTCGTTGGAGCCCGTATGGACGCCTTAGATTTCGGCCGCCGCATTGCTTACTGGCGCGAGCGGCGCCGCATGACGCAGGCCGAGTTCGGCCGGCTGATGAATCGGTCGCGCCGTTGGGTGCAGGAGCTGGAAGCCGGTCGCCGGCAGGCGGATCCGCAGCTGTCGGTAATGACCACCGCCGCCCTGCGGCTGGGCATCTCCTTGGAGCGGCTGCTCTCGCCCGTCGGCGCCGAGTGCATCGACGAGAGCGAACTGGACGCCGTACGGAACGCGTTGCACCGCCATGACGTGATCACCGGCGCCGTCGATGACGCCGAGCCGGTCATAGTCGAGGCACTGCGCCGCGCGTTGACCTACGCCCGCAGCGGCTTCCAGGCCGGCCGCTTTGCCCAGCTGGGCGCTGCCATTCCCGCGCTGCTGGTGGACGCGACCCGCGCCGCCCACCAGCACCGTGGTGACGACCAGCTGCAGGCGTACCGGCTGCTGTCCCTGACGCTGGAGTTGGCCGAGGCTGCTGCCATCAAATGGGGCTGCAGCGAACTGGCCGTCGTGGCCGGCCACCGCGCGGTCGCGGCCGCCGAGTGCTGCGAGGACCCGGTCATCATGGCGAGCGCCGCGCGTCACCTGGGGGACGCGATGACCCACCACGGCCAGGCGGCCGCCGCCGCACAGTTCGTGCTGGCCGCCGCACACCGCCTGGAGGGCGAGCTGCTGCGCAGCGGCCCCGACGGCTACAGCGTGCTGGGGATGCTCTACCTCAAGGCAGCCATGGCGGCTGCGGCCGCCGCCGAGGCCGACGAGCGCAACCCCGCCCGGCATGCCCGCGCGGTTCCCGGCTACCTCGACGAGGCCGCCGAGCACGCCGCCCGCCTCGGCGGGGACGACAACCGGCTGTGGACATCGTTCGGTACGACGAGCTGCAGCTTGTACCGGGTCGCCGCGCACGTGCAGTTGGCCGAGGGCGCGGACGCCGTGGAGGTGACGGCGGGCATCCCCGCTCAGGCCCTCGACAATCGGCCGCGTGAGCGCAGAGCCCACTTGCTCGCCGATGTTGCCCGGGGTCAGACGCAGGCTGGGCAGCGCGAGGCGGCGGTGGACACACTGCTGGAGGCCGAGAGACTCGCACCCGAAGAGGTCCGGTGCAGGGGCGTTACCCCTTGATCGTGGACACCCTGATCATTGGATCGTGAGGATCCGAAGAACAGGAGTTCCCGTTGGGGACGTCGAAGTACTCGCTTGAGTTCCGGGCGGACGCCGTCGCGCTGTACCACGCCAGTCCGGGCGGGACGTATGCGTCGGTGGCCAAGGACCTGGGTGTCAACCAC
>NZ_JBSHBP010000015.1:0-101984 GCF_053612065.1 Streptomyces sp. NPDC054765
CTCCGGAAGGGAGCGGGGCCCACCCGTCCGGGGCCGGTGCCCTCACGGCACGGGCCCCCGATGCGTCAGCCACGGCCCCACGGGGGGACCGGCAGCGGTCTCAGACGGAGACCAGGTCGCAGACGAAGATCAGCGTCTCGCCCGGGGCGATCAGGCCGCCGCCGGCGCCGCGGTCGCCGTACGCAAGGTGCGCGGGGATGGTCAGCCGGCGACGGCCGCCGACCTTCATGCCCTGCACGCCCTGGTCCCAGCCGGCGATGACCTGGCCGGCGCCCAGCTGGAACTGCAGCGGCTTGCCGCGGTTCCAGCTCGCGTCGAACTCCTCGCCGGTGCTGAACGACACGCCGACGTAGTGGACGGAGACGGTGTCCCCGGCCTTGGCGACCGGCCCGTCGCCCTCCGTCAGGTCCACGACCTCCAGCTCGCTGGGAGCCGGGCCCTCCGGAAAGTCGATCTCGGGCTTGTCGATGCTCACGAATGTGCTCCTACTTACGAATCTTTACGATTACCGGGCCAGTCTTGCAGATCTTGCCGATACCGCGGTCAGACCGTGCCGACGATGTCGACCGAGAAGACCAGGGTGTTCTTGTCCAGCCCGCTCTGCGGGTTCCCGGCGTACGCCAGCTTCGGCGGGATCACGATCTCCACCCGGTCACCGACATGCTTGCCGACCAGCGCCTTGTCCCAGCCCTGGACCACGTTCCCGGTGCCGATCTGGAAGGCGGTCGCGCCACCGTGGTTCCAGGACGAGTCGAAGGTCTTGCCGTCCTCCCACTTCACACCGGTGTACTGCGCGATCAGCCCGTCGCCCGCCTTCACCTCGGGGCCCTTGCCCTTGATCAGGACCTGCTCCTTGAGGTCCGTGGGCGCCTTCGCGCCCTTGGGGATGGTGATCTTCGCGGCCTTCGCGTCCGCGGCCGTCACCTCGGGCATCCCGCTCTCCGGCGGATCCTGCTTGCCCTCGGCCTTCGCCTTCTTGTCGACCGTCTTCGCGCCGACCACATCGACGACCCACACCAGGCCGTCCCCCGGCTTGATACCGGACTGCGGGTTCAGGCCCGCGCCGATCATCGCCTTGGCGGTGCCCTCGACCTCGAAACGGCTGCCGACCTTCTGCCCGGCGACCGCGGACATCACCTTCTGCGGCAGCATCTGCTGCGTCTGCTGGTCGGAGACCTCGCCGACGACCTGGCTGCGCGGAGCTCCCGGCTTGGCCCCGGGCTGCTTCATCCAGCTGCTGCCGAGGTTCTGGCCCTTCATCGACTTCGCCGAGAAGTCCAGCCGGACCACATCGCCCTTCTTGACCGTGGCGCCCTTGCCCTCGAGGAGGGTCTTGGTGACGACCTTGTCGGACGGCTTGGCGCCCTTCGGCACCGTGATCTTGGGCTCCGCCCCTGCCTTGCCCTCGACCTTGGCGACGGCGCCGCCCGACGAGCCCTTGCCGTCGTCGGACCCGCAGGCGGCGGTGAACAGCAGGACGGGCACGGTCAGCGCGGCCGCAGCGGCGCGACAGGTGTTCTTCGTGAGGTTCATCAGTCCAACTCGGGCTTGTGGGGTGGGTGGGCAATGCCCGCCACTCTACGACCTGTCCTGCCGGACGTTTCCCGGCACAACACGGCAATGTGCCGGGAGCTTCCGCTCCCGGCACACCACCGCATTCCCCGCGGGTCACATACCGGCGATCAGCTTCTCCACCCGGTCATCCACCGAACGGAACGGGTCCTTGCACAAGACCGTACGCTGCGCCTGGTCATTCAGCTTGAGATGCACCCAGTCGACCGTGAAATCACGGCGCTGCTCCTGCGCCCGGCGGATGAAGTCGCCGCGCAGCCTCGCACGGGTAGTCTGCGGCGGCACCGACTTGCCCTCGAAGATCTTCAAGTCGTTGCAGATCCGGGCCGCTTGCCCCTTCCGCTCCAGGAGGTAATAAAGCCCCCGGCGGCGGTGGATGTCGTGATACGCGAGGTCTATCTGCGCCACCCGGGGGTGGGACATGGTGATGTTGTTCTTTGTGCGATACCGCTCGATGAGCTGATGTTTCATCACCCAGTCGATCTCGGTCGAGATGCGGTCGAGCTCCTCGTCCCGGATCGCCTCCAGCGTACGGCCCCACAGTTCGAGGACTTGCTCGACGGTGCCCGTACGGATCCCGCGGCGGTCGCAGAAATCCACGGCCTTCTCGTAGTACTCCTGCTGGACCTCGAGCGCCGATGCCTCGCGCCCGCTGGCCAGCCGCACCTTGCGCTGGCCGGTGATGTCGTGGCTGACCTCGCGGATGGCCCGGATCGGGTTCTCCAGCGTCAGGTCGCGCATGACCGTGCCCGCCTCGATCATGCGCAGCACGAGATCGGTGGCCCCGACCTTCAGCATCATGGTCGTCTCGGACATATTGGAGTCACCGACGATGACATGCAGCCGTCGATATCGCTCGGCGTCCGCATGCGGTTCATCACGGGTATTGATGATCGGGCGGGAGCGGGTCGTCGCCGAGGAGACACCCTCCCAGATGTGCTCCGCACGCTGGCTGACGCAGTAGACGGCGCCCCGCGGAGTCTGCAGCACCTTTCCCGCGCCGCACAGCAGCTGACGGGTGACCAGGAACGGAATGAGGATGTCCGCGAGCCGGGAGAACTCACCATGCCGGGCGACGAGGTAATTCTCGTGACACCCGTAGGAGTTTCCCGCCGAATCGGTGTTGTTCTTGAAGAGATAGACGTCGCCCGCGATTCCCTCCTCATGCAGGCGGCGCTCGGCGTCGACGAGCAGGCCTTCGAGAATGCGCTCGCCGGCCTTGTCGTGAGTGACCAGCTCGGTCACGTTGTCGCACTCGGGGGTTGCATATTCCGGGTGCGATCCCACGTCCAGGTACAGGCGGGCGCCGTTCCGCAGGAAGACATTGCTGCTGCGGCCCCATGACACGACACGGCGGAAGAGGTACCGCGCCACTTCGTCAGGCGACAGTCGGCGCTGTCCCCTGAACGTGCACGTGACGCCGTACTCGTTCTCCAGCCCGAAAATGCGGCGGTCCATGACTGAACATTACGCCTGACGGCCTGCTCTGAAACCGGGTTCGACGGCCCCGTTTCGATCATTTTCCGCCGGGGCCGCACCCGCCGTACGCAGGACGGGATCCCCGAGAAATCGCTTCGTCGACAAAAGGACGAGCAGCGCGGCGAGCCCACCGGCGCCGGCTACCGCGAAACCCGCCACCGCGCCGCCGCTCTGAACAGCCGGACCCACCACCGAAGCACCTGCCGCCGATCCGACACCGAACGTCGTCACCAGCCAGGAAAACGCCTCCGTCACCGTGCCCTTGGGCGCATGCCGGTCCACGACCACGAACGCACAGGCCAGCGCAGGCGCCAGGAAGACCCCCGCGACACCGGTCAACGCCGTCATCCCGATGACACCCGGCACCAGCACCAGCGGCAGATAGCCCAGCGCCAGCAGGCCGATCAGCAGCCGCAGCCGGCCCTCCGGCCGCCCCGGCCACTCACGCGAGCCGTAGACGAGGCCGCCGGCCAGCGCGCCGACGCCCAGTGCGGACAGCAGCCAGCTGGCGACCATCCCCCCACCGTGCTCATCGGCGTACGCCACCGCCGCGACCGCGATCGACCCCAGCGCCAGCCCCACGAAGAAGAACGCCCCGATCAGCACCAGCATCCCGGCCGAGCGCAACGCCCCCAGCCAGTGGGCCTCCCGCGGACCACTGCGCCACTGCCGGGACGGCTCGGAGACGACCACGGAGAGCGCGCCGAGCACCCCGATCAGGTTGATGACCAGCAGTGCCACCCGCTCCGACCAGGCCGCCACGCACAGCGTCACCAGCAACGGCCCCACCGCGTACATGACTTCCTGCGCCACCGCGTCCAGCGCATAGGCGGCATGCACCCGGTCCGCGCGCTTGAGGACCCCGGGCCACAGCGCCCGCAGGCCGCCCTCCAGGGGCGGGGTGAAGAAACCGGCGATCACCATGGCGGCGAAGGCGAGCCACCGCACCTCCAGGCCGACGGCCGCGAGCAGCGCCATGCCGAGCGCGGAGAGCACCGAGGCGGGCAGCATCACCCGCGGCTGGCCGAAGAGGTCCACCGCCCGGCCCAGCAGTGGCTGGCCGACGGCATTGCAGACGCCGTAGACCGCCGAGAGCGCACCGGCCAGGGCGTAGCTGCCGCCCTCGGCGCGGATGAAGAGGACCACGGCCAGCGCCGCGGTGGCGTTCGGCAGCCTGCCGACCAGCGTCCCCGTCAGGAGCCGGGCCGCGTGCCGGGTTCTGAGCAGCTCCGCATATCCCGCGGCCATCCCTGCCCCTTTCCCGCCCGGACCGGGCGGACGTGTTACGTATAACCTTCGCCGTTATACGTATCATGACCACCATCTTCGGTCCACCCGCAGCGATCGAACGCGAGGAGCGAAACACCCGGTGACCAGCAATGAGTCCACCCCACCCGGCCGACGCCCGGCCGCCGGCCGCGCCACCGGCCAGGATCTGAACCGCGCCGCCGGCCACATCACCAGCCGGGACGTGGCCCGCGCCGCCGGAGTCTCCCAGGCCGCCGTCTCGCTCGTCCTGGGCGGCAAATGGCACGGCCGGGTCTCCCCCGCCAAAGCCGAAGCGGTTCGCACCGCCGCTCGCGACCTCGGATACCGCCCCAATCTCGCCGCCCGCAGCCTGCGGATGGGCCGCACCCGCACCGCGCTCCTGGTCGTCCCCGCCCTGACCACCGAATTCTTCGCCCGGGTCTACACCGGCGCGGCCCGGATCGCCGCCGCTCACGACTTCGGAGTGGTCCTCTATCCCTCCCCCGAAGGCATCGGCCCCGCTCGCGACCCCTTCGACTCCGCCTCGGCCACCCTGGACGGCGTGATCGCCTCCTCCATGGCCGCCGAAGCCCTCACCGCACTGCGGGACGCGGACCTGCCCCTGGTCATGCTGGACAGCGACCCCGGCGACGACCGGGCCACCGCCACCGTCAACCTCGATATCGCCGACGGCGTACGCCAGTTGACCACCCATCTGACGGCCCTCGGCCACCGCCGCATCACCCACCTCGCGGCCGAGGTGCACTCCTGGACCTTCGAGCTGCGCGCCCGCGCCGTCACCGAAGCCCTGGACCGCGTCCCCGGCACACTGCTGCGCCGGCAGCCGGCCGTCCTCGCCGTCGACGCCGGGCTGCACGCCGCGCACCTCGCCCTGACCGCACCCGGCCCGCGCCCCACCGCGCTGCTCTGCGACGACGACATCATCGCCGCCGGTGCCTGCAAAGCCGTACGCCGGCTGGGTCTGCGGGTCCCCGAGGACGTCTCCGTCACCGGCTTCGACGACCTGGCCCTGGCCCTCGCCGTCGAGCCGGAGCTGACGACCGTACGGCTGCCCGCCGAGGAATTCGGCGAGGCCGGCATGCGGGCCCTGATGAGCGTCCTCGACGGCCGCCCGGCCGAGGCCCCCACCCTGCCGGTGGAACTGATCGCCCGCGGCTCCACCGCCCCGCCCGCGGACGGGGCCCGGAACGCCACGCGCCCCGGCGGGCAGTGACCCACCGGGGCGCGCGACCGGGGGCACTCGGCCCCCTTGGCGTTACGTCACAGCAAGGGCTCCCCTTCGGAGCCGTCCTCGCCCGAAGCGCCCTTGCCCTTGGATCCCTTGTCCTTGGATTCCTTGTCCTTGGAGCCCTTGTCGCCGGTTCCCCCGGCGGTGGTCCCGGACTCCCCGGCACCGGTGCCGGCATCGGCATCGGCATCGGCATCCGCCGCCGCGTCCCCGGCACCCGCCCCGCCACTCTCGTCCAGCAGCCGGGACAGCTGCCGCCCCAGGATCCGCTTGAACTTGCGCTGCTGCGGGCGCGTCCGGTCCAGCGTCGCGACCTCGAGCTGCTCGGCGGTCAGCGTGCGCTCGCCGCCGTTGTTGTCGCGCGACAGCGACTCCACCGCCAGCTTGAGCGCCTCGGCCAGCGTCATACCGTCGCGGTGGCGCTGGTCGAGATAGCTGCTGATCTGGTCGGCGTTGCCACCGACCGCCACCGAGCCGTGCTCGTCGACGATCGAGCCGTCGTGCGGCAGCCGGTAGATCTGGTCGTCCTCGGCGGCGGCGCCGACCTCGGCGACGATCAGCTCGACCTCGTACGGCTTCTCGGCGGCGCTGGAGAAAATCGTGCCCAGCGTCTGGGCGTAGACGTTCGCCAGGCCCCGCGCGGTCACATCCTCGCGGTCGTAGGTGTAGCCCCGCAGATCGGCGTAGCGCACCCCGCCGATCCGCAGATTCTCGAACTCGTTGTATTTGCCGACCGCCGCAAAGGCGATCCGGTCATAGATCTCGCTGACCTTGTGCAGGGCGCGGGAGGGATTCTCGGCGACGAAGACCACGCCGTCGGTGTACTGCAGCACCACGACACTACGGCCGCGCGCAATGCCCTTGCGGGCGTACTCGGCGCGGTCGGCCATGGCCTGCTGGGGTGAGACATAGAACGGCGTCGACACCGGCTATCCGTCCCTTCCTGTCAAAAGCTCTCTCGATAGCGGGGGAAGCATTGCGGAACATCCGTCCCGTCAGAGCAGCGCGGCGCGCGGGCCGTCGGGCTGTTCCAAGCGGCGGTCGAGAACGGCACGGGCGATCTCCGCGACCTCGTCCTCCGCCAGCCTCCTGAAGCCGTCTTCGGAGATCACCGTGACGATGGGGTAGATCCGCCGCGCCATATCGGGGCCGCCGGTCGCCGAGTCGTCGTCGGCGGCGTCGTAGAGCGCCTGGACGACGGCGGTGGCGGCCTGGTTCTCCGTGAAATCTTCCCGGAAGAGCTTCTTCAGCGCGCTGCGTGCGAAGACCGAGCCGGAACCCGTCGCCGCGAAGCCGTGCTCCTCCGACCGACCGCCCGTCACGTCGTACGAGAAGATACGGCCCTTCTCGCGGTCGAGGTCGTAGCCGGCGAACAACGGCACCACGGCCAGGCCCTGCATGGCCATCCCCAGATTGCTGCGAATCATCGTCGACAGACGATTCGCCTTGCCCTCCAGGGAGAGTTGGGCACCCTCGACCTTCTCGAAGTGCTCCAGCTCCAGCTGGAAGAGCTTGACCATCTCCACCGCGAGGCCCGCCGTCCCCGCGATGCCGACCGCCGAATACTCGTCGGCCGGGAAAACCTTCTCGATATCGCGCTGCGCGATGACATTGCCCATCGTCGCCCGCCGGTCGCCGGAGAGCACCACGCCTCCCGGGAACGCCGTGGCCACGATCGTCGTGCCGTGCGGCGCCTCGATGGCACCCTGCACCGGCGGCAACGGCCGGCTGCCCGGCAGCAGACCGGGCGAGTGCTCGCCGAGGAAATCCATGAACGACGAGGATCCAGGCGTCAGGAAGGCAGCCGGTAGACGCCCGGTGCTTCGAGTATTGGCTTCCACACGTTTCCTTCCAGATACTCGGCCGCCCGCCTCAATACGTCCGGCCGATCCTTGAATTGACCCAAGGCTGCATTGCAACTGAAGCACAGTACGCCTCGGACCCTACCCGTCTCGTGATCGTGATCCACCTGCACCGGGTCGGCATCCAGGCAGATCGGGCACATCCAGCGCTGCTCCTTGCTGAGCGCGTCGCGCTCAGCTTCGCTCATGCCGTGGTGGCGCTTCAGGTGGCCTGCGCGCCCCTGCATCGCCTTGCACGCCTTGCACGCCTTGCAGAGTGTCGCCAAACCGTCCGACGCACTCCGGTTCCGCGTCCACTCACTGTGCGGTGTGATCTCGCCGCACGTGCGGCAGTGCTGGTGGCCCGCCGGTACGTCCACTCGCGGCCGAAGGCTGCGCCCCTCGGCCGTCTGACGGGCCCGGTGGTACGCCGACGCGCACCCCCGGCAGCAGGCCTGCGGCCCCTGACGCATCGCCCTGTTCCTTGCGAAGGCTGTCCGCGGCTTGTCCTCCTGGCACCGCGGACAGCGCTTCACACCTTGCTCTTCTGACACTCGAAGCCCCCGCCGCCCACAAGTCTTCGATTTCAAGGGAATTCAGGCCTATTGCCCGCCCTTTTGCACGAAGGAGCGCACAAAATCTTCTGCGTTCTCCTCGAGGACATCGTCAATCTCATCCAGCACCGAGTCCACGTCGTCCGACAATTTCTCCTGGCGTTCCTTGAGGTCTTCCGAAGCCTGCGCGTCCTGCGTCTGCTCCTCGGCCTCTTCGGTGGAACGCGTGGCCTTGGCCTGTCCGCCGCCGCTGTCCTTGGTCGCCATGTCCCTCACCCCGCTCGGTTCGCCCCGCTCGATGTGACCTTCAAGATCCGACCCTACAAGCAGGGTCCGACATCGGCCCTGCAGTTGCTGCAACGCCCGGGAGTCACCTCGATGATTCCCGTACCGCGACGATTTCAGCCGTAAATCGGCCATGGATCGCGATGAATTCTGTCGTGCACCTGCTGAAACTCAGCGGCCGGACAACGTCCTCACCAGTTCCTCTGCGGTTCGGCAGCGGTCAAGGAGCTCCTTGACGTGCTTACGGGTCCCCCGCAGCGGCTCCAGCGTGGGAACCCGTTGGAGGGAGTCACGACCGGGCAGGTCGAAGATGACCGAATCCCACGAGGCGGCCGCGACGTCGTCCGCGTACTGCTCCAGGCAGCGGCCGCGGAAATAGGCCCTGGTGTCCTCCGGTGGCTTCTGCTCGGCCCGCTCGACCTGCGGCTCGTCCAGGAGCCGCTTCATCTTGCCGCGTGCCGCCAGACGGTTGTACAGGCCCTTCTCAGGCCGCACGTCGGCGTACTGCAGGTCGATGAGGTGCAGTCGTGCCGCGTCCCAGTCCAGGCCGTCCCGGCGCCGGTAGCCCTCCATCAGCTCCCGCTTGGCAACCCAGTCCAGTTCGCCGGACAGGCTCATCGGATCGTTCTCCAGCCGGCCGAGCACGTCCTCCCACCTGGTCAGGACGTCCTTGGTCTGCTCGTCCGCATCCGCTCCGTAGCGGTCCTCGACATATTTGCGGGCCAGCTCGAAGTACTCCATCTGGAGCTGTACGCCGGTGAGCGTCCGGCCGCTGCGGAGCGTGATCAGATGTTGCAGAGTGGGGTCGTGGGAGACCTGGTGGAGGGTGCGTACGGGCTGGTCGACGGCCAGGTCGACGGCGATGAAGCCGTCCTCGATCATGGAGAGCACCAGGGAGGTGGTCCCCAGCTTCAGGTACGTCGAGATCTCGGAGAGGTTCGCGTCCCCGATGATCACGTGGAGCCGGCGGTATTTCTCCGCGTCCGCGTGCGGTTCGTCGCGGGTGTTGATGATGGGCCGTTTGAGCGTCGTCTCCAGGCCGACCTCCACCTCGAAGTAATCGGCGCGCTGGCTGAGCTGGAAGCCGTGCTCGTGGCCGTCCTGGCCGATGCCGACCCGGCCGGCCCCGGTGACCACCTGGCGCGAGACGAAGAACGGCGTCAGGTGCCGCACGATGTCCGAGAAGGGGGTCTCCCGCTTCATCAGGTAGTTCTCGTGCGTGCCGTAGGAGGCGCCCTTGTTGTCGGTGTTGTTCTTGTAGAGGTGGATGGGCTGGGCGCCGGGGACCTGGGCGGCCCGTTCGGCGGCCTCGGCCATGATCCGCTCGCCGGCCTTGTCCCACAGCACCGCGTCATGCGGATTGGTGACCTCGGGGGCGCTGTATTCGGGGTGGGCATGGTCGACGTAGAGCCTGGCGCCATTGGTGAGGATCACGTTGGCCAGGCCGATGTCCTCGTCCGTGAGCTGACTGGCGTCCGCGTTCTCACGCGCGAGGTCGAAGCCGCGGGCGTCCCGCAGCGGGTTCTCCTCCTCGAAATCCCAGCGGGCACGGCGTGCCCGGTGCATCGCGGCCGCGTAGGCGTTGACGACCTGGGACGAGGTGAGCATGGCATTGGCGTTCGGGTGGCCGGGGACGGAGATCCCGTACTCCGTCTCGATTCCCATTACTCGCCGTACGGTCATGCGGCCCTCCTTGCCCGGCGGCGCCCCCGGATGGGGTCGGCGCTCAAGTACCGCTGTGCTTCCGGTCCGTGTGCGTGCCCCACGCCCGCACAGCGTGACGCAGCGGTACCGAAGAGCCTAGAACGCCTTTGCGGCGCTGGGGAGATCATTACAGTCATTGCTCCAGTCCGGTTTTCCCTGGTCCACCGCGCCCTTATGGGGTGCGGTTCTGGCGCCCCCCGGAAAAGCGTCCGGCTGCGGACGCCCCGTGCAGGACATCCGCAGCCGGAGAGCGGTGTTACAGGTATTGGCCGGTATTCGCCACCGTGTCGATGGAGCGGCCGGTGTCCGCGCCCTGCTTTCCGGTGACGAGGGTGCGGATGTAAACGATCCGCTCGCCCTTCTTTCCGGAGATCCGGGCCCAGTCGTCCGGGTTGGTGGTGTTGGGCAGGTCTTCGTTCTCCTTGAACTCGTCCACGCAGGCCTGGAGGAGGTGGGAGACCCGAAGCCCCTTCTGATGGTGTTCGAGGAAGGCCTTGATGGCCATCTTCTTTGCGCGTCCTACGATGTTTTCGATCATCGCACCGGAGTTGAAGTCCTTGAAATAGAGGACTTCCTTGTCACCATTGGCGTAGGTGACCTCCAGGAAGCGATTTTCCTCGGATTCCGCATACATCTGCTCGACGACGGATTGAATCATTCCGCTTACTGCCGCCTTCCGCGAGTCGCCGTGTTCGGCGAGGTCGTCGGAGTGCAGCGGAAGATTTTCCGTGAGGTACTTCGAGAAGATGTCCTTGGCGGCCTCCGCGTCCGGTCGTTCGATCTTGATTTTGACGTCGAGACGGCCGGGTCGCAGGATCGCGGGGTCGATCATGTCCTCGCGGTTCGAGGCGCCGATCACGATCACGTTTTCGAGGCCCTCGACACCGTCGATCTCGGAGAGCAGCTGCGGGACGATGGTGTTCTCCACGTCCGAGCTGACGCCGGATCCCCGGGTGCGGAAGAGGGAGTCCATCTCGTCGAAGAAGACGATGACGGGGGTGCCCTCGCTCGCCTTTTCCCTGGCGCGCTGGAAGACCAGCCGGATGTGCCGCTCCGTCTCGCCGACGTATTTGTTGAGCAGCTCGGGGCCCTTGATGTTGAGGAAGAAGCTCTTCCCCGCGGGCTGACCGGTCACCTCGGCGACCTTTTTGGCAAGGGAGTTGGCGACCGCCTTGGCGATGAGGGTCTTGCCGCAGCCCGGCGGGCCGTACAGCAAGACACCCTTGGGCGGGCGGAGTTCGTGCTCCTTGAAGAGGTCGGGGTAGAGGTACGGAAGCTCGACCGCGTCCCGGATCAGTTCGATCTGGCCGCCCAGACCGCCGATCTTGGTGTAGTCGATGTCCGGAACCTCTTCGAGGACGAGTTCTTCGACCTCGCTCTTCGGGATGACCTCGTAGACGTAGCCGGAGCGGGGTTCGAGGAGCAGGGCGTCGCCGGGGCGGATGGTGATGTCCAGCAGCGGCTCGGCGAGCCTCACCACCCGTTCCTCGTCGGTGTGCCCGATCACCAGGGCGCGCTCGCCGTCCTCGAGGATCTCCTTGAGGGTGACGATGTCGCCGGCGCTCTCGAACTTCATGGCCTCGACCACATTGAGCGCTTCATTGAGCATGACCTCTTGGCCGCGCCTGAGGTCCCCGGTCTCCACACTCGGGCTGACATTCACCCGGAGTTTTCTGCCTCCGGTGAAAATGTCGACCGTGTCGTCCTCGTTCGTCTGCAGGAAGACACCGAAGCCGGCCGGCGGCTGCGCGAGCCGGTCGACCTCCTCTTTGAGCGCGACGATCTGGTCGCGGGCCTCGCGGAGAGTATTGGCGAGACGCTCGTTCTGTGCCGAGACGCCGGCCAGGTTGGTCTGCAGCTCGACGATCCGCTCTTCGAGAATCCTCGTGTGCCGCGGAGAGTCGGCGAGCTTGCGTCGCAGGACGGCGATCTCCTGCTCGAGATAGGCAACCTGACCGGCGGGATCTTCAGACCCTCGCCCCGGCCGGATGCCGCGGTTGATGTCGTCGTCGTGGGCTGCCACGGTCCTCACCTCCTCCAAGGAGCTGGACGCTTCCTGACCCTACCTGGGCCGGTGCAGGTTGAAACCCCTAGATCGAAAAGACTGTCGGGGCGTGTCCGATCTTCACCCTTGCGCACGTCCTCACGCCAAGGGAATACCCACCCAACAACATCGGAAAGCGAGCGGTTGTATCGTCGAGTCGGTCAACACCCGTCAGGGCTGGCGCCACTTAGACAAAAACGGTTCACGTACGCAGGAACGGCAGGCGAGATGACCGCACAGGACGAAGCCCCAGAGCTGGAAGTATGGATCGACCAGGATCTGTGCACCGGGGACGGCATCTGTGCGCAGTACGCGCCGGAGGTCTTCGAGCTCGACATCGACGGGCTGGCATACGTGAAGAGCGGCGACGACGAGCTGCTGCAGGACAAGGGGGCGACAACGCCCGTCCCGCTGAAGTTGCTCGATGACGTGCGGGACTCCGCGAAGGAGTGCCCCGGGGACTGCATCCACGTCCGCCGCGTCAAGGACCTCGTCGAGGTCTACGGTCCGGACGCGGAGTAGCCGGCGCGGCGCGGAACGCACCGGCCGGCCACATCATGTGACGGGTCACACACGCCCGGTGCTCATGGCGGCGGGGAGTTCGCTCTCAACGAACTTCCCGCCGGTCCATTGCCATTTGACGCTCTTGTGCACGTCCGGGCAGCAGCGCGGAACGTCGAGCGTGGAGTAGCCCAGGAGCGCCGCTGAGATCGCGCCATCCCTGAAGGTCAGGGTTTGGACGCTGCGCTGCCGGGCGGGCGCGAGGAGTGTCGCCACGATCCGCGGTGCGGCCTTGGCGCCGGCCGACGGCTGCGCGAGGACATAGACGCCGCTGGGCGGGGTGCCGGTGTCACTGTGGCAGCGGACCACCGCGACGGTCTCGGTGGTGCCGTCGCCGTCGAGGTCGCCGGAGGCCTTCTTCACGATGTCGAGGCGGTGGGGGCCGCAGTCGACCGGAAAGGTCACCCCGGCCGGGTCGGGAGCGGCCGTCGAGCGGTGGCCGGCCGTGGCGCGGCCGGAGGTCGTGGCCTTGGCGTCGGGGGGCTGGACGAAGGACGCGGCCGCGACGACCGCCGAGATGGCGGTGGCCGTGGCGAGCCAGTGCACGGGGCGCGGCTGGGTGTGCAAGAGGTCCTGGCCTGCCATGGGCTGCACGCGGGTAACTCCTGTGAAGTGCTGTACCGGTGGGAGTGCCCAGCATGGTTCCACAGGAGGATGCGCCAAGGAACCGGCCGGGCCGGAGATTTCCGTGCAGATCCGGTGGGGGAAACGAAGGGGCGCCGCCGGCGGTTCCCGGTGGGGGAACTCGTCGGCGGCGCCTGGTGATTCGGTGGCCGGATCCGGACGGTCAGCCGCGCTCGGCGGAGCCGCCTCCGGATGCCGCTGCCTGGTCCTTGCCGGGCCCGCTGTAGTCGTCGCCGTAGGCGCCCTTGGCGGGGCGGCGGCGGCGCAGCGGGGGCTCGACGCCGTCGGCGAGGCGGCGGGCGGTCAGCAGGAAGCCGGTGTGGCCGATCATGCGGTGGTCGGGGCGGACGGCGAGGCCCTCGACGTGCCAGGTGCGGACCATGGTCTCCCAGGCCGACGGCTCGTTGAAGGTGCCGTGCTCGCGGATCGCCTCGACGGTGCGGGCCATCTGCGTCGTCGTCGCGACGTAGGCGCAGAGGATGCCGCCGGGGACGAGGGCCTTGGAGACGGCCTCCAGGCACTCCCAGGGGGCGAGCATGTCGAGGATGACGCGGTCGACGTCGGTGTCGGAGAGGTTGTCCTGGAGGTCACCGACGGTGAGCGTCCACGCGGGGTGCGGGCCGCCGAAGTAGCGCTCGACGTTCTGCGTGGCGATCTCGGCGAAGTCGGCGCGGCGCTCGTAGGAGTGCAGCATGCCGTCGTCGCCGATGGCACGCAGCAGGAAGCTGCTGAGCGAGCCGGAGCCCACACCGGCCTCGACGACGCGGGCGCCGGGGAAGATGTCGGCCATCGCCAGGATCTGCCCCGCGTCCTTGGGGTAGACCACGGCGGCGCCGCGGGGCATGGACAGGACGTAGTCGGGGAGCAGCGGGCGCAGCGCAAGGTAGGCGACGTTCCCGGTGGTACGGACAACACTGCCCTCGGGAGCACCGATCAGCTCGTCGTGGGGGAAGGCTCCCTTGTGGGTGTGGAAGCTTTTTCCCTCTTCGAGCGTGAAGGTGTAGTGGCGTCCCTTGGGATCGGTGAGCTGGACCTGGTCCCCGACCTTGAAGGGCCCGCGACGGCGGGCGGCACCGGTCGGTTCGGACATGTGACCAGCCTACCGGCCCGTCGGGACGCCGCGGACCAGCGGGCGGCGAACCGAGCCCGGTCAAGCAGCCTTACGGGCCATGGCGGAGACGAAGGCCCGCTCGACGTCGGCGGTGGACAGCACACCGTAGATCTCGCCGGTCTCCTCGACGACGAGGTATTCGGTGGCGGGGGTGGCGCGCAGGTACTCCAGGAGGTCCTCGCCGGCGAGTTCGGCGGAGACCCGCATCCCGTCCTTGAGGTCCTGGGCGAGGGTGCCCACCGGGACCCAGGGGCGGCGGTGGTCGGGGACGCCGACGATGGCGGCCTCACGGACGAGGGCGGTGGGGGTGCCCTGGCGGTCGACGACGACCAGGGCGCGGGCGCCGGCGTCATTGGCGCGGCGCAGTCCCTCGGAGAGCGGGGTGTCGGTCTCGACGGGGACGGCGCGCCGGGTCAGGGTGCGGGCGGTGAGGTCGGGGAGGCGTTCCCGCAGCCGGGCCATGCGCAGGCTGTTGCCGGCGCCGGTCCAGATGATGGCGGCGAGGATCGCGGCGAGCAGGGCGTCGGTGAGCGAGTCGGCGCCGCCGATTTCGGGGCGGGCGGTGCCGAGGGCGCCGGTGTGGGTGAGCAGCGGCAGCCCGATGAGGACGGTGACGGCGAGCGCGCGGCCGACCCAGGCGGCGGCGACGGTGCCGCTCATGGGCCTGCCGGTGATCTTCCAGACGATGGCGCGCAGCATCCGGCCGCCGTCCAGGGGCAGGCCGGGCAGCAGGTTGAAGATCGCGACGATCAGGTTGGAGATCATCAGGCCGGCGAGCAGGACGCCGGGCACGGTGCCGGGCTCGACCAGCTGCATACCGGCGTAGAAGACCCCGGCGAGAACGAGGGAGAGCAGCGGCCCGACGAAGGCGAGGACGAACTCCCGGCCGGGGGTCTCGGTCTCCTTCTCGATCTCCGAGACGCCGCCGAAGAACTGCAGCTGGATGCGCCGTACGGGGAGCTTGAAGTGGAGCGCAGCCACGGTGTGGGCCAGCTCGTGGACGAGCACCGAGGCGTAGAAGGCGACGGCGAAGAACAGCGAGACGAGGTAGCGGGCGGCGCCGAGCTCGGGCAGGACGCGCTCCAGCTGGCCGCCGAAGACCCAGGTGATCAGGGCGGCGACGAGGAACCAGCTGGGGGCGACGTAGACGGGTACGCCGAAGGGACGGCCCATCAGGATGCCGCCGCCGCTGCCCTTCCTCCTGCCCGGCGGGGGCGGCTTGGGCTCGTTGGTGTGCCTGGGCGGCTCGGGCGGCTGGGGCCGCACGGACTCCTCGGGGTCCTGCGACTTCCCGCTCTCGTCCACGACGTCCCCTCATCGAATACGGCTTCGCCCCTGCTCGGCCTGATATCTCGATCATGCAGGGCGCAGGGGTCCAAGGTCGATGGTATGCGGAGTGCTTCGGCCCGATCCGCTGCGGGGCCCTGCGCCGGTGACCCGTCCGCGCTTGTCAGTGGCGGGCCGTAGGGTTTTGTGGCATGGGATGGAGCACGGAGCAGGCCGAGGCGGGTACGCAGGGCGGGCAGGCCGGGTCCGGTGGGGTGACCGCCGGGGCGGGGGCGCAGGGCGGGGAGGCGGCGCGGGCGCCGGTGGCGCTGTCGCCGTCGCGGGCGAGCGATTTCCTGCAGTGTCCGCTGCTGTACCGCTTCCGGGTGATCGACAGGCTGCCGGAGAAGCCGAGCGCCGCGGCGACGCGCGGCACGGTCGTGCATGCGGTGCTGGAGCGGCTCTTCGACGCTCCGGCGGCGGAGCGTACGGCCGTGGGGGCGCGCGCCATGGTGCCGGGTGAGTGGGAGAAGCTGCTGGCCAAGCGGCCGGAGCTGGCGGAGCTGTTCGCGGACGACGCGGAGGGCGAGCGGCTGGCGCAGTGGCTGGCCGAGGCCGAGGCGCTGGTGGAGCGGTGGTTCTCGCTGGAGGATCCGACGCGGCTGGAGCCGGCGGACCGTGAGCTGTATGTCGAGACGGTGCTGGATTCGGGGCTGCGGCTGCGGGGGTTCATCGACCGGGTGGATGTCGCGCCGACGGGCGAGGTGCGGATCGTCGACTACAAGACCGGCAAGGCGCCGCGGCCGCAGTTCGCCGAGGGCGCGCTGTTCCAGATGAAGTTCTATGCGCTGGTGATGTGGCGGCTGCGCGGTGTGGTGCCGCGGCGGCTGCAGCTGGTCTATCTGGGCAGCGGCGATGTGGTGACGTACGACCCGGGTGAGGCCGATCTGCGGGGCGTGGAGCGGAAGTTGCTGGCGCTGTGGGAGGCGATCCGGCTGGCGACGGCGACCGGCGACTGGCGGCCGCGGCCGACGAAGCTGTGCGGCTGGTGCGACCACCAGGCGCACTGTCCGGAATTCGGCGGCACTCCCCCGGTCTATCCCCTGGAGATCCGCCCGGCGGACGACGGCGGGGTGCCACAGGGCAGAATGGGCGGCATCTAGGCGCTGATCGCCCGGACAGGTCTGACAAAGGAGAGCTCGTGGCCATTCGCGTCCTGCTGGTCGACGACCAGCCCCTGCTGCGTACGGGTTTCCGGATGATTCTGGAGGCGGAGCAGGATCTGGCGGTCGTCGGCGAGGCCGGTGACGGTCTGCAGGCGCTGGAGCAGGTGCGGGCGCTGCAGCCCGATGTGGTGCTGATGGACATCCGGATGCCGCGGATGGACGGTGTCGAGGCGACCCGGCAGATCACGGGTCCGGCGAAGGACGGCCCGGCGAAGGTGCTGGTGCTGACGACGTTCGATCTGGACGAGTATGTCGTCGAGGCACTGCGGGCGGGGGCGAGCGGCTTTCTGCTCAAGGACGCGCCGGCCAATGAACTGGTGCAGGCGATCCGGGTGGTGGCGGGGGGCGAGGCGATGCTCGCGCCGAGCATCACGCGCCGGCTGCTGGACAAGTACGCGGGCCATCTGCCGTCCGGCGAGGAGCCGGTGCCGGACACGCTGCACACCCTCACCGATCGCGAGGTGGAGGTGCTGAAGCTGGTGGCGCGCGGACTGTCGAATGCGGAGATCGCCGCGGATCTGTTCGTGAGCGAGACGACGGTGAAGACCCATGTGGGGCATGTGCTGACGAAGCTGGGACTGCGCGACCGGGTGCAGGCGGCGGTGTACGCGTACGAGAGCGGCCTGGTGCGCCCCGGCGCGCAGTAGAGGGCGTGGACGGCGGGGTCCTGACGGCCCGGCACACGAACGACGGCGGGGCCGGCCCGGGAACTCCCGGGCCGGCCCCGCCGTCGTGGTGACAGGAGCCGGCCGCATCTCGGCGTCAGGGGCCGGTCAGGCGTCGGTGGACTTGCTGATCTCCCAGAACCGGAAGACGGTCGAGGCGTCCAGGGTCCATTCCAGGCCGGAGACACTGTCGCGGGCCACCGCGTACTGCTTGCCCTGCCACAGCGGGATGACCGGCACGTCCCGGGCGATGATGTCCTGCAGTTCGCGGAAGGTGGCCTTGGTGGCGCCGCGGTCGGGCTGGTCCGCCGTCCTGGGCAGCAGGTGGCCGGTGATGGTGGGCGAGCTGTAGTGGTTGGACAGCACACTGTCCTTGCCGAAGAACGGCTGGGTGAAGTTGTCCGGGTCCGGATAGTCGGGGATCCAGCCCTTGACGTAGACGCCGAACCGGCCGGCCGCCGCGCCCTGCTCGAACTCCTTGGTGGGCAGGCTGCGCACCGTGGCGTCGAACAGGCCGCCGGCGTTGAGCTGGTGGGCGATTTCCTGGAACGCGGGGACGGTGCCGGGGCCGAACCGGTCGGGGGTGGCCCACAGGGTGAGCGGCACCTTGCCGGTGAAGCCCGCCGCGCGCAGCGCGGCCTTGGCCTTGTCGGGCCGCGGGCTGTCGCCGTAGGTGTCGAAGAAGGAGGTGCTGTGGCCGGTGATGCCGGCCGGGACGATCGAGTACAGCGGTTCCGCGGTGTGCTGGTAGACGTCCCGGACGAGGCTGGAGCGGTCCAGGAGGTAGGCGATCGCCTTGCGGACGCCCAGCTTGCCGGCGACCGGGTCCTTGAGGTTGAAGACCAGGTGCATGACCTCGGCGCTGCCGCCCTCGACGACCTGGGTGCCGTGCTGCTGCTTCAGCGAGGCGTTGTCGAGGGCCGCGAGGTCCTTCATGGCCAGACCGCGGTAGGCGAGGTCGACATCGCCCTTCTCGACGGCCTTCTTGAGCTTGTCGGCACGGTCGAAGAACTTCACGGTCATACCGGAGTTCTTGGTCTTGGCCGGGCCCTTGTACGAGCCGTTGACGCCGAAGACGGCCTGCCGGGGGCTGTACTCCTTGAGGGTGTAGACGCCGGAGCCGGTGGCCTTGCCGTCGGTGCGCAGCCGGTCGGCGGGGTAGTCGGCGTGGTCGACGATGGAGCCGGCGCCCGAGGCTATCTTCATCGGGAAGGTCGCGTCGGGGGTCTTCAGCCGGAAGATCACGGTCTTGGCGTCCGGCGCCTCGACGCTGTCGAGCGCGGAGAACATCACGGCGGGGCCGTTCGCGTCCTTGATGCGCCGGGTGCGGTCGAAGGAGTACTTGACGTCCTTCGAGGTCAGCTCGTCACCGTTGCTGAAGGTGAGGCCGTCCTTGAGGGTGCAGCGGTAGACCTTGCTGTCGCTGTCGGTGAAGGCGCAGCGCTCGGCGGCCTCCGGCTCGGGCGTGGTGCTTCCCTTGGGGAAGCTCAGCAGGGACTGGAAGACGTTGTTGAACAACAGCCACGATCCCGGCTCGTAGCCGGATGCCGGGTCGGTCGACACGACCTTGTCCGTCATCCCCATGACCACGGGTTCGCCGGTCCCGGCCGCCCCCGAGTCGTCCGTGCCGCACCCGGCGAGCGCGAGCAGAGTTGTCGCCAGCCCCGCTCCGATCGGGGCGGCCAGCCACTGGTCACGCTTCCTCACTAAACGGTCCTCACGTTCTGGGTGGTGCCTGTCGGGCCGTGGCGGGGAGACCGCGGCGGGGGTGTGCTGCATCGGTCGGGTCCGGGGCCTCAGTTGGCGACGCCGCGGCCGAGCTCCCAGATCTGCAGCGACGAGGAGGAGTTGAGGGCCCATTCGATGCCGGTGACGTCATCGCGGGCGACCACGTACTGCTTGCCCTGCCACAGCGGGAGGAGCGGTACGTCCTTGGCGAGGATGTCCTGCGCCTGCTTGAAGTTCGCCGCGGCGGCGTTGCGGTCGGTCTGCTGCCGGCTGGCCGGGAGCAGCTGCGACTCGATCTTGGTGTTGCGGTACGGGGAGCCGAGGAAGTTGTGCTTGCCGAGGAACGGCCCGAGGTAGGTGTCCGCGTCCGGGAAATCCGCGAACCAGCCCATGTTGTAGACGCTGTACTTGCCGTCCACGGAGTCGGTGCGGTACTGCTGCCAGCTGTCGATGCCCTTGATGCTGACGTCGAACAGTTTGGTGTCGTTGAGCTGGCGCTGCAGCACACGGATTTCGTTGGCCGTGCTGGAGCCGTAGTGGTTCGTGGTGTACGTGAGGGTGAACTTCACCGGGGTGGTGATGTTCGCCTGCTGCAGCGTCTTACGGGCGGCGGCGGCGCTGGGGTTGCCGTACGTGGTGAAGAACGAGTTGATGTGACCGGTGACACCGGTGGGAACCATCGAGTAGAGAGGGTCGCCGGTGTAGGCATAGACGTCGCGGACCAGCTCCGAGCGGTTGACGATCTGCGCGACCGCCTTCCGCACGGCCTGGTTGGAGACGGCCGGGTCCTTGGTGTTGAAGACGAGGTAGCGGATCTCCTGGCCCGGCATCTCCTGGAGCATGAGGTGCTGGTCGCGGGCGTTCTCCAGGCCCTTGATCTGAGCGGGCGACAGCCCGCGGTACATCAGGTCGACACCGCCCTTGCGCAGCGCCTGCTCCGTGGCCTTGGCGTCGGCGAAGAAGCGCATCTCGACCGTGTCGCTCTTCACGTGCACGCCACCCTTGTAGGTGGGGTTCTTGGTGAAGGTGACCTTGGTGATGCGGTTGTTCTTGCGCTCCGCCTTGAGGGTGTACGGGCCGGAGCCGACCACGTTGAAGCCGCTGTAGAGACGGTCCTTCGGGTACACCTCGCTGTCGACGATGGCCGCCGCGGGCGTGGCGAGCTTCTGCGGGAAGGTGGCGTCCGGCTTGGTGAGGTGGAAGACCACCTCGGTGTCGCTGGGCGCCTCGACCTTGTCGATGCCGTCGAGCAACGACACCGGACCGTTGGTGTTGTTGATGGTCCGCATACGGTCGATGGAGAACTTGACGTCCTGCGCCGTCAGCGCATGACCGTTCGAAAACTTCAGGCCACGGCGCAGGGTGCAGCGGTACTGCTCGTTCTGGGTGTCGCGGAACCCGCAGGTCTCCGCGGCCTCGGGCACCGGCGCGGTGCCGGACCGGGGCAGCCGCATCAGCGTCTGGAGGGTGCCGCGCAGCACGTTCCATGCGTCGACGTCGTAGGCCTGCGCCGGGTCGAGCGGGGCGGGCTGCGCCTTGGTCGCCTCGATCTGGGAGGCGACGCCCACGACGACCGGATCGCCGCCTGCGCCCGCACCATCCGTGCTGCCACAGGCGGCGAGGACGGGGGCGAGGAGACCGGCCAGCGCCGGCAGCACCAGGGTCTTGCGATTCATCGTCGGCAGGTTCCTTATCAGCGCAGAGGTGTTGCTCGCGTCGACATTAGTAGGAACGGCCAGCCGGTCTCAGACACAAAGGAGTTGCGTCGATATGGCTCCCGGATAACGACAGGCGGGTCCTCGATATCCGGACGGCGGAACGATTCGCACGTTGCTCCACCAATCCGGACACTTGCCCCCGCGGGAACCCCTCAGGAGACCCTCTGGAACACCCAGGTGGCCCGCTGTCGACGCCCCGGCACGTGAGAAACGTCACGCATTCAAGGAACCGTGGCACCGCAGCAATTCAGTCAGTGCATTCGTCACGGAAAATGAGCGGGCCGCTCCCCTCGGTTCCGGATGCCTTTCTCCGGGACACGCTCAGTGCACGGTTCAACGGCTTTCCGTGATGAGTGTGCGCAGAAATAGCAGATCCACTTCTTCCAGCGAGCGCACGACCGTACGGCCGGTGGCCGGCGGGATCGGCGTCACCGAGGGCACCGCGACGACCGGGCAGCCCGCCGCCTCACCTGCGGTCACACCGGTCAGGGTGTCCTCGATGACCGCACAGCGCGCCGGGTCCGCCCCCAGCCGCGCGGCGGCCGTCAGATACGGGTCGGGGTGCGGCTTGGTGCGTGCCAGGTCATCGCCCGCCAGGGTCAGCCGGAAGTTCTCCGGGCCCAGCGAATGCAGCATCTGGTCGACGATGGCGCGGTGCGAGGCGGAGACCAGCGCGGCCGGCACCCCCTGGGCGGCCAGCTCGGCCAGCAGCCTGCGGGCGCCCGGCATGAGGGGCACGCCGCGCCCGATCCGGGCGAGGAAGGCGGCGTTGAGGAGCACGCTCAGCTCGGTCAGGGTGATGTCGACGCCGGTGGCTTGAATGAGATACCCGGCGCTGCGGGTCATCGGGCCGCCGACCACGACCTCACGGTGTCTGTCGTCGAGGATGTGGCCGAGTTCGGCAAAGACTTCCGCCTCCGCCTCCCACCAGAACCCCTCGGTGTCGACGAGGGTGCCGTCCAGGTCCAGGAACACAGCTTGGAGGGTCGCGGCTTCGGCCGTTCGGGTGCCGACTGCGGGGATGCTGCTGGTCATCCATCCACCTCCGTTGCGACGTCCCCGAAGGGACGAAAGGGCCGGTCGTCATCCCCGGCGGGGGAAACGACCGGCCACTACCGGACCGATAAGTGTACGACGGCACGCGCCGAAATGCGTCATGACGGAGGTCAGGGCCGTCCGGGGACATCCCTGGGCGACCCTGGCTTGCTCACATGAAATTACCGAGCGTTATGGCAATTCCCGGGACGGTCCGCGGGGCGACCCGGCCGGGGTCGCCCCGGCCGGGTTCACCGGCTACCGCGCGTTGAAGTACTTGGCATCCGGGTGGTGGATCACGATGGCGTCGGTGGACTGCTCGGGGTGGAGCTGGAACTCCTCGGAGAGCTGGACACCGATCCGCTCCGGCTGCAGCAGGTCGGCGATCTTGGCACGGTCCTCCAGGTCCGGGCAGGCGCCGTAGCCCAGCGAGAAGCGCGCGCCGCGGTACTTGAGCGCGAACATGTCCTCGACATCGGCCGGGTCCTCGCCCGCGAAGCCCAGCTCGGCGCGTACCCGGGCGTGCCAGTACTCGGCGAGGGCTTCGGCCAACTGGACGGACAGGCCGTGGAGTTCGAGGTAGTCACGGTAGGAGTTGGCTTCGAAGAGTTCGGCGGTGGCGCCGCCGATCTTCGAGCCGACGGTGACGACCTGAAGGCCGACGACATCGGTTTCGCCGGTCTCTTCGGGGCGGAAGTAGTCGGCCAGGCACAGGCGCCGGCCGCGGCGCTGGCGGGGGAAGGTGAAGCGGGTGCGCTCGGTGCCGTCCTCGTGGAGGAGGATCAGGTCGTCGCCCTTGGAGTGGCAGGGGAAGTAGCCGTGGACGACGGCGGCTTCGAGGAGGTTCTCGGTCTGCAGCTTGTCGAGCCAGCCGCGCAGCCGGGGACGGCCCTCGGTCTCCACCAGCTCCTCGTACGTCGGCCCGTCGCCGGTACGCGCCTGCTTGAGGCCCCACTGCCCCTTGAACAGCGCACCCTCGTCCAGCCAGGACGCGTAGTCGGCGAGCTGGATGCCCTTGACGACCCGGGTGCCCCAGAACGGCGGCTGTGGGACCGGGTTGTCGAGGGCGACGTCGGAACGCACCGCGCCCTCGGGCTCCTCCACCTCCAGCACGGCCGTGTCCCGCTTGGGCACCCGCCGTTGCTTGAGTTCGGGGAGGGTGGCGCCGGGCACTCCGCGCTTGACGGCGATCAGGGCGTCCATCAGACGCAGGCCCTCGAAGGCGTCGCGGGCGTAGCGGACCTCGCCCTCGTAGATCTCGTGGAGGTCCTGTTCGACGTAGGCGCGGGTGAGGGCGGCGCCGCCGAGGATGACGGGGAAGTCGGCGGCCATCTTGCGCTGGTTGAGCTCTTCGAGGTTCTCCTTCATGATCACCGTGGACTTGACCAGGAGACCGGACATCCCGATGACGTCGGCGCGGTGTTCCGCGGCGGCTTCCAGGATCGCCGAGACCGGCTGCTTGATGCCGAGGTTGACGACGTTGTAGCCGTTGTTGGACAGGATGATGTCGACGAGGTTCTTGCCGATGTCATGGACGTCCCCGCGGACGGTGGCCAGCACGATGGTGCCCTTGCCCTCGTCGTCGGACTTCTCCATGTGCGGCTCCAGATAGGCCACCGCGGTCTTCATGACCTCCGCCGACTGCAGCACGAACGGCAGTTGCATCTGCCCCGAGCCGAACAGCTCACCGACGACCTTCATGCCCTCCAGCAGCGTGTCATTGACGATCGCCAGCGCCGGACGGTCCGCCAGCGCCTCGTCCAGATCCGCTTCCAGGCCGTTCTTCTCACCGTCGATGATGCGCCGCTGAAGACGTTCCTCCAGCGGCAGGGCCAACAGCTCCTCGGCCCGCCCGGCCTTCATCGACGTGGTGTTGACCCCCTCGAACAACTCCATCAGCTTCTGCAGCGGGTCATACCCCTCACTGCGCCGGTCATGGACGAGGTCGAGAGCGGCCTTGACCTGCTCCTCCTCCAGCCGTGCGATCGGCAGGATCTTGCTCGCATGCACGATCGCCGAATCCAGTCCCGCCTTGACGCACTCGTCCAGGAACACGGAGTTCAGCACGATCCGCGCGGCCGGATTCAGACCGAAGGAGATGTTCGACAGGCCGAGCGTGGTCTGCACCTCGGGGTGACGCTTCTTCAACTCCCGGATCGCCTCGATGGTGGCGATACCGTCCTTGCGGGACTCCTCCTGACCCGTGCAGATCGTGAACGTCAGGCAGTCGATGAGGATGTCGCACTCATGCACCCCCCAGTTGCCCGTCAGATCCGCGATCAGCCGCTCGGCGACGGCGACCTTGTGCTCGACGGTGCGGGCCTGGCCCTCCTCGTCGATGGTCAGCGCGATCAGCGCCGCACCGTGCTCGGCCGCCAGCGCGGTGACCTTCGCGAACCGCGACTCGGGCCCGTCCCCGTCCTCATAGTTCACCGAGTTGATGACCGCACGGCCACCGAGCTTCTCCAGACCGGCCTGGAGGACATTCAGCTCCGTGGAATCCAGCACCACCGGCAGCGTGGAGGCGGTGGCGAACCGGCCGGCCAGCTCCTCCATGTCCGCCACCCCGTCCCGGCCGACATAGTCGACACACAGGTCGAGCATGTGCGCACCCTCACGGATCTGGTCGCGCGCCATCTCCACACAGTCGTCCCAGCGGCCCTCCAGCATCGCCTCCCGGAACTTCTTCGACCCGTTGGCGTTCGTCCGCTCACCGATCGCCAGATACGAGGTGTCCTGACGGAACGGCACCGTCTGGTACAACGACGCCGCTCCCGGCTCCGGACGCGGCTCACGAACCGTCGGCGCAACCCCCCGTACCCGCTCGACGACCTGCCGCAAATGCTCCGGCGTCGTACCACAGCACCCGCCCACCAGCGAGAGCCCGTACTCGGCGACGAACGTCTCCTGCGCATCGGCCAGCTCCCCCGCCGTCAGCGGATAATGCGCGCCGTCCTTGCCCAGCACCGGCAGACCGGCGTTCGGCATGCACGCCAGCGGGATGCGCGAGTGCCGGGCCAGATACCGCAGATGCTCGCTCATCTCGGCGGGACCGGTCGCGCAGTTCAGGCCGATCATGTCGATGCCCAGCGGCTCCAGTGCCGTCAGCGCCGCCCCGATCTCCGACCCCAGCAGCATCGTGCCCGTCGTCTCGACCGTCACCGAACAGATCACCGGCAGCGCACTGCCCGTCGCCTTCAAGGCACGGCGCGCCCCCAGAATGGCGGCCTTGGTCTGCAGCAGGTCCTGCGTCGTCTCCACCAGCAGTGCGTCCGCGCCGCCGGCGATCATCCCCTCCGCGTTGCGCTGATAGGCATCGCGCAGGGTGACGTACGGCGCGTGGCCCAGCGTCGGCAGCTTGGTGCCGGGGCCCATGGAACCCAGGACGTAGCGCTGCTGACCGGTGGAGGCGGTGAACTCGTCGGCGACCTCCCGGGCGATCCGCGCCCCCGACTCCGACAGCTCGAAGACCCGCTCCGGGATGTCGTACTCCGCCAGCGCCGCGAAATTCGCACCGAAGGTATTGGTCTCCACACAGTCCACACCGACCGCGAAGTACTCCTCGTGCACCGACCGCACGATGTCCGGCCGGGTGACATTGAGGATCTCGTTGCAGCCCTCCAACTGCTGGAAGTCCTCCATGGAAGGATCCTGCGCCTGCAGCATGGTGCCCATCGCACCGTCGGCGACCACCACCCGCGAGGCCAGCGCCTCACGCAGCGATTCGATGCGGGACGTGTGGATGGACGATGGCGTGTTCGAGGCCATGGAGATGCTCCCGTGGTTGCGACGGCTGTCGGCTTTGCACCCTCCTTCAGAGGGCGCACCCGGCCAGCCTAGCTGCCCGGTTCGGTACACGTGTTCCCCGTTCCACGCCGTGGACAGCACCGCGCCACCCCCCTGCCTGCACTATCCGTGATCGTTGGCAGACTCCGGTTCGCTCAACGAGAAGTTCCCAGATCGCTGACTCCAGTCGGCATGGGCCGATATCGTTCAGCATTGTCGAACCGCTCACTTCGGAGGTTGCCCGATGGCACGCACCATCCAGTCGCTGGAGCGCGCCGCAGCGATGCTGCGGCTGCTCGCAGGAGGGGAACGGCGACTGGGACTCTCCGACATCTCCTCCTCGTTGGGGCTGGCCAAGGGCACCGCCCATGGAATCCTGCGCACGCTGCAGCAGGAGGGCTTCGTCGAACAGGACCCCGCCTCCGGCCGCTACCAGCTGGGCGCGGAGCTGCTGCGGCTGGGCAACAGCTACCTGGACGTGCACGAGCTGCGCGCCCGCGCCCTCGTATGGACCGACGACCTGGCCCGCTCCAGCGGTGAGGCCGTCTACCTGGGCGTACTGCACCAGCAGGGCGTGCTGATCGTCCACCACGTCTTCCGGCCGGACGACAGCCGGCAGGTGCTGGAGGTGGGGGCGATGCAGCCGCTGCACAGCACGGCGCTGGGCAAGGTGCTGTCGGCCTTCGACCCGGTGGCGCACAGCGAGATCGTCGAGGCGGACCGGGCGGCGTTCACCCCGCGCACGGTGACCGGCCTGGGGGACTTCGAGGGCCTGCTCGACCTGACCCGCGCCCGGGGCTGGGCCGCAGACGTGGAGGAGACCTGGGAGGGCGTGGCGTCGGTGGCCGCGCCGATCCATGACCGGCGGCGGATGCCGGTGGGTGCGGTGGGGGTCACAGGGGCGGTGGAACGGGTCTGCCAGGAGGGTGAACTGCGGCCGGAAATCATCGCTGCGGTGAGGGATTGTGCACGCGCTGTGTCTCGGGATCTTGGTGCAGGGCGATTCTGACCTGATTCACCCCATAAGTTCACCTAAGTTTTTCGCCACGGAACCCTTGACGGGGTTCTACGGGTGAACAAAACTGCCGTTCGTCGGTCGGCATTGTCGAACACCTAACGGCAGTATTCGCTATGGTGGGGCATTGCCGCGGGCCGACCACCGCCCTCTCGGAGGGCGCGGACCACCGGAGGGACCCGGGGTTCGCCTTCCCCTGGACGAAGGACAAAGGAGTCGCGGGTGTCCAGCTCCGACATCTTCATCAGCGAGACCATCGGTACCGCTGTTCTGATCTTGCTCGGCGGTGGCGTCTGCGCCGCCGTCACATTCAAGCGCTCCAAGGCGTTCAACGCCGGATGGGTCGCCATCGCCTTCGGGTGGGGCTTCGCCGTCCTCACGGGTGCCTATATCGCAGCGAAGTCCGGCGCCAACCTCAACCCTGCGGTCACCATCGGTCTCGCCATCAAGGGCGGTATCGAGTGGAGCCAGGTGCCGGTCTACTTCGCCGGCGAGATGCTCGGCGCCATGATCGGCGCGGTCCTGGTGTGGATCACGTACTACGGGCAGTTCCAGGCCCATCTGAGTGATCCCGAGGTCCTGGCCGACCACACCGGCGAAGAGGGCATGGTCGACCAGTCCGCCGCTCCGTCGGCCGGACCGGTCCTCGGCATCTTCTCCACCGGGCCGGAGATCCGGAACGCGGTGCAGAACCTGGCCACCGAGATCATCGCCACGACGGTGCTGGTGCTGTCGATCCTCACTCTCGGTCTGAGCGACAACGGAAAGGGCGTCGGCGCCATCGGCACCCTGCTGGTCGCGCTGGTCGTCACCGGCATCGGTCTGTCGCTGGGCGGTCCGACCGGGTACGCGATCAACCCGGTCCGCGACCTCGGTCCGCGCATCGTGCATGCGCTGCTGCCGCTGAAGAACAAGGGCGGTTCAGACTGGGGCTACGCCTGGATCCCGGTCGTCGGCCCGCTCATCGGCGGGGCCATCGCCGGGGGCATCTACCAGGTGGCGTTCGCCTGAGCCGCCTGACTGCCCCGACTCCGCCCGCACAGACTTCTTGGAGCACACCATGAGCGACACCCCCAGCACCTCCTCGCACGGGCACGGCCCGTTCATCGCCGCCATCGACCAGGGCACCACGTCCAGCCGCTGCATCGTCTTCGACAAGGACGGCCGGATCGTCTCGGTCGACCAGAAGGAGCACGAGCAGATCTTCCCGAAGCCGGGCTGGGTCGAGCACGACGCCACCGAGATCTGGACCAACGTCCAGCAGGTCGTCGACAGCGCCGTCCACAAGGCCGGTCTGACCGCCGCGGACGTCAAGGCGATCGGCATCACCAACCAGCGCGAGACCACCCTGCTGTGGGACCGCACCACCGGTGAGCCGGTCCACAACGCCATCGTCTGGCAGGACACCCGCACCGACGCGCTGTGCAAGGAGCTCGGCCGCAACGTCGGCCAGGACCGCTTCCGCCGCGAGACCGGCCTGCCGCTGGCCTCGTACTTCGCGGGCCCGAAGATCCGCTGGCTGCTCGACAACGTCGAGGGCCTGCGCGAGCGCGCCGAGCGCGGCGACATCCTCTTCGGCACCATGGACTCCTGGGTCATCTGGAACCTGACCGGCGGCGTCGACGGCGGCGTGCACGTCACCGACGTCACCAACGCCTCGCGCACCATGCTGATGAACCTCCACCGCCTGGAGTGGGACCCGAAGATCCTGGCGTCGATGGAGATCCCGGCGTCGGTCCTGCCGGAGATCAAGTCGTCCTCCGAGGTCTACGGCAGCGCCGTCGGCGGTGTGCTGGCCGGTGTCCCGGTCGCCTCGGCGCTCGGTGACCAGCAGGCCGCGCTGTTCGGCCAGACCTGTTTCGAGCAGGGCGAGGCCAAGTCCACGTACGGCACCGGCACCTTCATGCTGATGAACACCGGCCATGAACCGGTCAACTCCTACAACGGCCTGCTGACGACCGTCGGCTACCGCATCGGGGACCAGCAGCCGGTGTACGCCCTGGAAGGCTCCATCGCCGTCACCGGCTCGCTCGTCCAGTGGATGCGCGACCAGATGGGCCTGATCAACAGCGCGGCCGAGATCGAGACCCTGGCCAGCACGGTCGAGGACAACGGCGGCGCGTACTTCGTGCCGGCCTTCTCCGGCCTGTTCGCCCCCTACTGGCGCTCGGACGCGCGCGGCGTCATCGCGGGTCTGACCCGCTATGTCACCAAGGCGCACATCGCGCGCGCCGTGCTCGAGGCCACCGCCTGGCAGACCCGCGAGATCACCGACGCCATGACCAAGGACTCCGGCGTCGAGCTGACCGCGCTCAAGGTCGACGGCGGTATGACCTCCAACAACCTGCTGATGCAGACCATCTCGGACTTCCTGGACGCGCCCGTGGTGCGCCCGATGGTCGCCGAGACGACCTGCCTCGGCGCTGCCTACGCGGCCGGACTGGCCGTCGGCTTCTGGTCCAGCACCGACGAGCTGCGCGCCAACTGGCGCCGGGCCGCCGAATGGACCCCCCGGATGGATGCGGCCACCCGTGACCGCGAGTACAAGAGCTGGCTCAAGGCCGTGGAACGTTCCATGGGCTGGCTCGATGACAGCACTGTCGAGGAGTAATCATGAGCACCCTGCAGAGCGTCCCGGCACTCGGGACGCACCCGGCCAGTGGTTCGCACGCGACCCGCGCCGAGACTCGGGAGCAGCTTTCCAAGGCGACGTACGACCTCCTGGTGATCGGCGGCGGCATCCTGGGCATCTCCACCGCCTGGCACGCCGCACAGGCCGGACTGCGGGTGGCACTGGTGGACGCCGGTGACTTCGCCGGCGCCACCTCCTCCGCCTCCTCCAAGCTGCTCCACGGCGGTCTGCGCTACCTGCAGACCGGCGCGGTCAAGCTGGTGGCGGAGAACCACTTCGAGCGGCGTGCGGTGTCCCGTGAGGTCGCACCGCACCTCGCCAACCCCCTGACCTTCTATCTGCCCGTCTACAAGGGCGGTCCGCACGGCGCGGCCAAGCTCGGCGCGGGCGTCTTCGCCTACTCCGCGCTGTCCGCGTTCGGCGACGGTGTCGGCCACGTCATATCCCCGGCCAAGGCGCAGCGCGACGTGCCGGAGCTGCGGACGGAGAACCTCAAGGCCGTGGCCGTGTACGGCGACGACCAGATGAACGACTCCCGGATGGCCCTGATGACCGTCCGTGCGGCGGTCGCGGCCGGCGCCACGGTCCTCAACCACGCCGAGGTCACCGGGCTGCGCTTCACCCAGGGCCGGGTCACCGGAGCGGAGCTCAAGGACCGGACGGACGGCCAGGAGTTCGGCATCAACGCCCGCCTGGTGCTCAACGCCACCGGCCCGTGGGTGGACCACCTGCGCACGATGGAGGACGCGAACGCGGCCCCCTCCATCCGGCTGTCGAAGGGCGCCCACCTGGTCCTCAAGCGGACCTCGCCCTGGAAGGCCGCGCTGGCCACCCCGATCGACAAGTACCGCATCACCTTCGCCCTCCCCTGGGAGGACATGCTGCTGCTGGGTACCACGGACGAGGAGTTCGAGGGCGACCCGGCGGATGTCGCGGTCACCGAGAAGGACACCGCCCAGATCCTGGACGAGGCCGCCTTCTCCGTCCGCGACCAGCAGCTGTCCCGTGATCTGATCACGTACTCCTTCGCGGGTCTGCGGGTGCTGCCCGGCGGCCCCGGCGACACCTCCAAGGCCAAGCGCGAGACGGTCGTCACCGAGGGCAGCGGCGGCATGCTGTCGGTGGCCGGCGGCAAGTGGACGACCTTCCGGCACATCGGCCGTACGGTCATGAACAAGCTCGCCGCGCTGCCCGGCCACCCGCTGGCCGACGACATGGAGCCCCTCGCGCATCTGCCGAAGAAGCTCCCGCTGCCCGGTATCGCCAACCCGAACGCGGTGGCGCACCGGCTGCTCGTCGACGGCGGCACGCCCGGTCCGCGGATGGCCCCGGAGACCGCCCGGCACCTCGCCACCCACTACGGGTCGCTGTCCTTCGACATCGCGCGGATGGCCAACGAGAACCCGGCGCTGGCCGAGCGCATCCACCCGGACGCCCCGGAGATCTGGGCGCAGGTCGCCTACGCCCGTGACCACGAGTGGGCCGAGACGGTCGACGATGTGCTGCGCCGCCGGACGACCCTGATGATCCGCGGCCTGGACACGGAGGACGTCCGGACCAGGGTCAAGGACATGCTGGCCGGCTGACGGCGGCGGACCTCCGCCGCGGACGGCGGACGTCGTGAGCTGACGACGCCTCACGGCGGCGTGCGGTGCGTGACGAGGGGGCGGTCCACGGGGGCCGCCCCCTCGCCGTATCCGCGACGGGGAGCGCATCACGAGTCATGGGGAGCGCATCACGGGTCATGGGGAGCGCATCACGGGTCATAATGTGCTCAGACATCGGATGTCTGCGCCCGGTATCCGGGTGGCGGTATCCGGGCGGGTCCGAGCGGGGAGGTCGGCATGGCGGTCACCGACGAGGCCATCGAGAAGATCAAGGGCATGATCGTCTCCGGCGCGCTGCGGCCGGGCGACCGGCTGCCGAAGGAGAGCGAGCTGGCGGCCGGGCTCGGCCTGTCCCGCAACTCCCTGCGCGAGGCGGTGCGGGCGCTCTCCCTCATCCGCATCCTGGATGTGCGCCAGGGCGATGGTACGTACGTCACCAGCCTCGATCCGCAACTCCTGCTGGAGGCGATGAGCTTCGTGGTGGACTTCCACCGCGACGACACGGTGCTGGAGTTCCTCGCCGTCCGCCGCATCCTGGAGCCGGCCGCCACGGCGATGGCGGCCGGCCGGATAGGGCTGGAGCAACTGGACGTCCTGGAGGTCCAGTTGAACGCGCTGGGGCCGAGCCCCTCGGTCGAGGACCTGGTCGCCGGTGATCTGGAGTTCCACCGCGGGATCGTCGCGGCGTCCGGCAATTCCGTGCTCTGCTCGCTGCTGGACGGGCTGTCCGGACCGACCACCCGGGCCAGGATCTGGCGGGGGCTGACCCAGAAGGACGCGGTGGCCCGCACCCTCACCGAACACCGGGCGATCCTCGGCGCGCTGCGCGACCGGGACGCGGAGGCGGCGCGGGCCTGGGCGACGGTCCATATCGCCAGCGTCGAGCAGTGGTTGCGCTCGTCGCTGTGAGGCCCGCCGGCGCCCGCCGCCGCACTCTTGCCCGGGTGTGTTCCCGGCGGTATGGCCCAGGGCCTCCTAGGAGGTCCCGACTCCGTACACCCGCCCGGCCGTTCCCCCGAAGACGTCGGAGCGTTCCGCCGCCCCGAGGTGGCCGGTGGCCGACTCCGCGAGCGCCACGACGTCCTCGTAGCCGGCGGCCAGGGTGCACACCGGCCAGTCGGAGCCGAACATCACCCGGCCGGGCCCGAAGGCGTCCAGCACGTGCCGGGCGTAGGGCAGGATCTGCTGCGGCCGCCAGGAGTCCCAGTCGGCCTCGGTGACCAGCCCGGACAGCTTGCAGCTGACGTTGGGCAGCGCGGCCAGCGCGGTGACGGCGTCCGCCCAGGGCTGCCAGTCCCCCGCCGCGACCGCCGGTTTGGCGGCATGGTCCAGTACGAAGGGCAGCTGCGGCAGGGTGCGCACGGCGGTGTGCGCGGCGGGCAGTTCGCGCGGGGTGACCAGCAGGTCGTAGACCAGCCCGGCGTCGGCCAGCAGGCCCAGGCCCCGGAGCACGTCCGGGCGCAGGAGCCAGTCCGGGTCCGGTTCGTCCTGCACCTGGTGCCGGATGCCGACCAGCCCGGCGGGCAGCGCCGCGAGGACGTCACCGAGCGCCGGATCGGGCAGATCGGCCCAGCCGACGACTCCGGCGACCGGCCCCTGACCCGCCACGAGGGTGAGCAGCTCGGCGGTCTCCTCGTACGAGGACGACGACTGGACGAGGACGGTGGCGTCGATGCCGTGCGCGGTCAGATGCGGGGTGAGGTCGGTCAGCGGGTAGCTGCGGCGGATCGGATCGGCCCACGGCCCGTCCATCCACGGCTGTTCGCGCCGGCTCAGGTCCCACAGATGATGATGGGCGTCGATACGCATCAGGGGCGCGCTCCGGGGTCGGGCTCAGTCGTGCACGGGCAGCGGCAGATCGGGGTCGAGCAGGCCGCGGGCAACGAGCGTATGCCACAGCTCGTCGGGGATGTGCCGGGTGAACAGCGCGGCGTTCTCGGCCATCTCCCCGGGACGGGCGGCACCGACGACGGCGGCGACGACGGCGCGGTGCCCGAAGGGGAAGCGGAGCGCGGCGGCCTTGAGGGGGACGTCGAACTGTGCGCAGACGGCGGCAAGCTGACGCGCCCGGTCGAGGAGGGCGGCGGGTGCGGGTGCGTAGTTGTAGGGCGCTCCGGGGGACGGGTCGGCCAGCAGACCGGAGTTGTAGACGCCGCCGACGACCACCGAGGTGCCACGGCGCGCGCACTCCGGCAGCAGATCGTCGAAGGCGGTGCGCTCCAGCAGGGTCCAGCGGCCGGCGCAGAGCACCACATCCACGTCCAGGTCGGCGACCAGGCGGGCCAGCACATCGCTGTGGTTCATACCGAAGCCGATGGCGCGCACCATGTGCTGGGCGCGCAGTTCGGCCAGCGCCGGGAAGCCGGTCTCGTACACCTCGGGCAGGTGGTTCTCGACGTCGTGCAGATAGACGATGTCGACGGCGTCCACCCCGAGCCGTTCCAGGGAGGCTTCCAGGGTGGCGCGGATCCCGTCGCGGGTCAGGTCCCGTACCCGGGCCCGTGCGGGGGTGTCCACGAAGCCCTCGCCGGCTGCCCGCTCCCCCGGCGCGAGCGGGCGCAGCCGGCGGCCGACCTTGGTGGAGAGGGTGTAGCCGGCGCGGTCGTGACCGCGCAGCGCCCGGCCGAGGCGTTCCTCGGACAGGCCCGCACCGTAGTGCGGGGCGGTGTCGAAATAGCCGGCGCCGGTGGCGAGGGCGGTGTGGACGACCTGCCGGGCCTGCTCCTCGGGAACGGCGCGGTAGAGGTTGCCGAGCGGTGCGCAGCCCAGGCCCAGGGGCGGGACGGTGACACCGGTCCGCCCCAGCTCCCTGGGGCCGTACGGAGCCTGCACGGCGGCCTCAGTCCTGCTTCTCGCCGCTGGTGAAGCGGGAGATGACCAGCGCGAGGATGATGATCATGCCGTTGAGGAACTGGGTCCACAGCGGCGGCACCCCGCCCAGGGTCATCACATCGATGACGAGCTGGAGCGTGAGGACACCGGTGAGCGCGCCGAAGAGAGTGCCCCGGCCGCCCTTGAGGCTGATGCCGCCGATCACCGCGGCGGCGAAGACCTGGAAGATCCAGCCGTTGCCCTGGCTCGCGGAGACCGCGCCGTAGTGGCCGGTGTAGAGGATTCCCGCGAAGGCGGCGAGCACCCCGCCGACGGCCAGCACGATCCAGGTGAGGCGGTCCACCCGTACACCGGCCGCGCGGGCCGCCTCCGGGTTGCCGCCGATGGCGTACAGCGCCCGCCCGTGCCGGAGGTAGCCGAGGGCCGCGCCGCCGAGCGCGTAGAGGGCGAGGCAGATCCAGACGGCGGCCGGGACGCCCAGCCAGTCGGTCTTGCCCAGGTAGGCGAAGGACTCCGGGACATTGCCGATGGACTGGCCCTCGGAGATACCCACTTGCAGGCCGCGGAGCGCGGTGAGCATCCCGAGGGTGGCGATGAAGCCGTTGACCCGCAGGGTGAGGATCAGGAAGCCGTTGGCGGCGCCGACCGCCGCGCCCACCGCCAGGCAGAGCGGGATCGCCGTCCAGGCGGGGAGGAGTCCCAGCCCGGCGAAGCGCGCGCCGTGGGCGGGCATCACCAGCCACAGGGCGACCACCGGGGCCAGCCCGATGGTGGACTCCAGCGACAGGTCCATCCGCCCGCTGATGAGAATGAGCGCCTCGCCGAGCACCAGCAGGCCCAGTTCCGTGGACTGCTGGACGACGCCGATGAGGTTGTCCTGGGTGAGGAACGCGGGCGACACGACGAAGCCGATGACGCCCAGCACGAAGACCACCGGCACCAGGGAGAAGTCCCGCCAGCGGGCCGGGTCGATCCGGGGCCGGTGGCGCGGCGGGCCGTCCACCGCGTCGGTGGCCGGCGGCGATGCGGTCTCGGTCATGGCGCGGTCCCTTCCGTCTCTGGGGTGTTCCCCGTCTGCGGTGCGGGGTTCCGGCCGGCGCCGGCCGGGTGGTCCCGGGGGCCGTCGTGGGCGGCCGTCCCGCCGGGCGGGGCGTGCCCGCCGCCGGCCGCCATGCCCTCCATGGCGGCGACCAGCTCGTGATCGCGCCAGCCGGCCGCGAATTCGGCGGTCACCCGGCCGTGGAAGACCGCCAGCACCCGGTCGCAGACGCGCAGATCGTCCAGCTCGTCGGAGACGATCACGGCGCCGCTGCCGCCGTCCGCGACCTCCCGTACGACGCCCAGCAGTGCGTCCTTGGACTTGACGTCGACGCCGTTGGTGGGCCGGATGGCGACCAGCACGGCGGGCTCGCGGGCCAGTGCGCGGGCGATCACGACCTTCTGCTGGTTGCCGCCGGAGAGCCCGGACACCGGCTGGCCCGGTCCGGTCGTCCGGATGTCCAGTGCCGCGATCATCCGCCGGGCGAACGCGCGGGTCCGGGAGGGCAGGACGGTGCCCATCGGCCCGAGCTGGTCGGCGACGGTGAGCGTGGCGTTCTCGGCGACGCTGCGGCCCGGGATGAGCCCCGCGCGGTGCCGGTCCTCGGGGACGTAGCCGATGCCGGCGGCGAGGGCGTGCGGCACGCTGCCCGTACGGACCGGCCGCCCGCTCACCGCGATCCGGCCGCCGTCCGGCGCGCGCAGTCCCACCAGCGTCTCGCCGATCGCGGTGCTTCCGCCGGCCGTGGCACCCGCGAGACCCACCACCTCACCGGCCCGTACGGTCAGGTCGAGCGGCGCGAAGTGCCCGTGGGCGAAGAGCCCCCGGGCCTGCAGCACCGGCTCGCCCGCCGTGCGCGCGGCCGTCCGCGGCTGCCGCGCGGAGCCCGCCTCCTCGCCGGTCATCGCCGCCACCAGCGCCTCCTCGGCCAGTCCCGGGACGGGCACGGTCAGCACCCGGCGGGCGTCACGGAAGACGGTGACGGTGTCGCACAGCTCGTGGACCTCCTGCAGATGGTGCGAGATGAACAGGAAGGCCACACCGCGGGCGCGCAGCTCGCGCAGCTTGCCGAAGAGCCGGTCGATGCCGCCGGCGTCCAGCCGCGCGGTGGGCTCGTCGAGAATGATCAGCCGGGCGCCGAAGGACAGCGCGCGGGCGATCTCCACGAACTGCCGCTGCTCGACGCCGAGTTCCCTGATCCGGGCGGCCGGGTCGACCTCGACGCCGTACCCGGCGAGCAGCTCGCGGGCCCGTTCGCGCAGCGCCCGCCAGCGGATGGTGGGCGCGCCCTGGAAGCGGTTCAGATAGAGGTTCTCCGCAACGGTCAGCTCCGGTACGGTCATCGGCCTCTGGTGGACGCAGGCGACCTTGCGCTGCCAGGCGGCGGTGTCGCCCCAGCCGGGCGCGGGCTCACCGCCGAAGGTGACCCGGCCCGCGTCCGGGCGTTCCATACCTGTCAGCACGGACACCAGGGTGGACTTGCCGGCGCCGTTGCGGCCGACGAGGGCGTGCGCCTCACCGGGCCGTACGGTCAGCCCGGCGCCGTCGAGGGCGAGGGTGGGGCCGTAGCGTTTGACGATGCCCTCGGCGTGCACCGCCGCCGTACGGGCGTCCGCAGCCACGGCTACTGCTTCTTCTCGTCGAGCTGGTTGGCCCACAGTTTCTTGTCGTCGACGGTGGCCTTGGTGACCAGGGGTGCCGGCAACTGGTCCTCCAGACCGTTCTTGATCTTCACGATGGTCGAGCCGTGGTCGGTGGGCCCCGGAGTGAAGGTCTTCCCCGCCAGGGCGGCCTTGGCGTAGTACAGCGCGTACTTGGCGTAGAGGTCGGCGGGCTGGGAGAGGGTGGCGTCGATCTTGCCGGCGCGTATCGCGTCCAGTTCGTCCGGGATGCCGTCGTTGGAGATGAGGGTGATGTGCCCGTCGGAACCGGCCGGCACAAGGCGCTTCTTCTGTTCCAGGAGGGCCAGCGTCGGCTGCAGAAAGGCGCCGCCGGCCTGCAGATAGATGCCGTTGACGTCCGGGTGCTGGGCGAGCAGGCTCTGGAGTTTGGCGGAGGCGACCTCGCCCTTCCAGTCGGTGGCCAGCTCATGCACGGTGATCTTCGGGAACTTCTTCTTCATGCACGCCGCGAACGCCTCGGAGCGGTCCCGTCCGTTCACCGAGCTGAGGTCGCCCTGGAGTTCGGCGACCCGCCCCTTGCCGCCCAGCTGCCTGCCGAGGTAGTCGCAGGACTTCTCGCCGTAGGCGCGGTTGTCGGCGCGTACGACCATGTAGACCTTGCCCTCGTCGGGGCGGGTGTCGACGCTCACCACCGGGATCTTCTTCTCCGCCAGGCGCTGCAGCGCGGCGGCGATCGCGCCGGTGTCCTGCGGTGCCATCACGATCGCCTTGGCGCCCTGGTCGGTCAGCGCCTGCACGTCGGAGACGACCTTGCCGATGTCGTTCTGCGAGTTGGACAGCGGCAGCGCGGCCGGTCCGCCGTGGGCCAGGTCCTTTTCGAGGTACTGCTGATAGGAGTTCCAGAAGTCGGTGTCCGTACGGGGCACATCGATGCCGATCCTGCCGCCCGCGGTGTCGCTGCCGCGGTTGCAGCCGGCGAGCGCGGCGGTGGCGAGCACCGCGGCACAGGCCGCCGCGCCGGTCGTACGCAGTCTCATGGGTGGTCCCTCGGTCGTGGTGTGCGGCTGGGGTGCGGGTCGCGGTACGGGCGGTGGCCGGTCAGGTGGCGGGCCGCAGCCGCAGCCCCTGCATCCCCCCGTCCACGGCGAGCGCCGTCCCGGTGATGCCGGAGGCGGCCGGGGACGCCAAGGAGGCGATGGCGGCGGCCACTTCGGCGGCGGTGACCATCCGGCCCATGGGCTGGCGGGCGTTGAGGGCGGCGCGTTCGGCGGCCGGGTCGGCGGCCCGGTCCAGCAGCCGGCCGACCCACGGGGTGTCGGCGGTGCCCGGATTGACGCAGTTGACGCGGATGCCCTCGCGGAGGTGGTCGGCGGCCATCGCGAGGGTCAGCGCGAGGACCGCGCCCTTGCTGGCGCTGTAGAGCGCGCGCTGTGGCAGGCCCGCGGTGGCGGCGATGGAGCAGGTGTGGGTGACGGAGACCCGGCCCGGGGCGCCGGCGGCGGTACGGCGCAGCGCCGGGAGCGCGGCGCGGGCGGTGCGCACCAGGCCCAGTACATTCACGTCCAGGACGTGGCGCCACTCCGCGTCGTCGTTGTCCTCGACGGTGCCGACGGCGCCGATACCGGCGTTGCCGACGAGGGTGTGCAGGGCGCCGCCCAGTTCCCCCACCGCTTCGCCGACGGCGGCGTGTACCGCGGCGTCGGTGGTGACATCGGCCGTGACCCGGATCGCCCCGGCGGGCGCGCCGGAGGGGTCCCGGTCCAGGACCGCGACCTTGGCGCCGCGGGCCAGCAGCAGGGCGGCGGTGGCCGCCCCGATGCCGGAGCCGCCGCCGGTGACGAGCGCGGCCATCCCCGCGAAGTCGGCCGGCGGCCGGGGGTGGTGCGGTGCGGAACTCATACGGAGACCTCCTGTCCGCCGGGCCGGCTCTGCGGGGGCCGGCGGGCGCGCCACACGGGCCCGTCGGGGAAGCGGTGGGCGGCGACCGATGCGGGTTTCATCCGGGCCGAGAAGCCGGGCGCGGTGGGGGCGCGATAGCGGCCGCGCTCGACGACGACGGGATCGCTGAAGTGCTCGTGCAGATGGTCGACGTACTCGATCACCCGGTCCTCCCGGCTCCCGGACACCGCCACGTAGTCGAACATCGCCAGGTGCTGCACCAGCTCGCACAGCCCGACCCCGCCGGCGTGCGGGCAGACCGGGATGCCGTACTTGGCGGCCAGCAGGAGGATCGCGAGGTTCTCGTTGACGCCGGCCACCCGCGCCGCGTCGATCTGGACGAAGTCCACGGCGCCGGCCTGCAGCAGCTGCTTGAACACCACCCGGTTGGCGACGTGCTCGCCGGTGGCGACCTTCACGGGCTGGCCGGAGCGCACCGCGGCATGCCCCAGGACATCGTCCGGACTGGTCGGTTCCTCGATCCAGTGCGGGGTGTAGGGCGCGAGCGCGGTCATCCAGCGGACCGCCTCGGCCACGTCCCAGCGCTGGTTGGCGTCGACGGCGATCCGCACGCCGGGGCCGACCGCGTCCCGGGCCAGCCGCATCCGCCGGGTGTCGTCGCCGAGGTCGGCCCCGACCTTCAGCTTGATCTGGCCGAAGCCGTCGGCCACCGCCTCCTTGGCCAGCCGCACCAGCTTGCCGTCGTCGTAGCCGAGCCAGCCGGGCGAGGTGGTGTAGGCGGGGTAGCCCTCGGCCTTGAGGCGGGCGGTGCGTTCGGCCCGGCCGGGTGCGGCAGCGCGCAGCAGGGCCAGCGCCTCGTCCGGAGTCAGGGCGTCGGAGAGGTAGCGGAAGTCGACGAGGGAGACCAGTTCCTCGGGCGTCAGCGCGGCGAGGTACTCCCACACCGGCAGGCCGGCCCGCGTGGCGGCCAGGTCCCAGGCGGCGTTGACCACCGCGCCGGCCGCCATCTGCATCACGCCCTTTTCGGGGCCGAGCCAGCGCAGCTGGGAGTCGTGGGTGAGGTCGTGGTGCAGTGCGGCGAGAGCGGCGGCGGTGGCGGGCGCGGGGCGGCCGACGACGTACGGCGCGAGGGACCGGATCGCGGCGGCCATGACCTCGTTGCCGCGCCCTATGGTGAAGCAGAGTCCGTGGCCCGGCGGTCCGCTGCCGGTGTGCAGCACGACGTAGGCGGCGGAGTAGTCGGGGTCCGGGTTCATGGCGTCCGAGCCGTCGAGCTGCTCCGAGGTGGGGAAGCGGACGTCGTGGACCTCCAGCCCGGTGACGGTGTCGGTCACAGCCATGCGGATGCCCCCTGAGATGTTGCGGAAGAACATCGGACCTTTCTGGGTCATCCGATGTATAGACCCGAGCGGAAGGCAGCGTCCAGACCCCGTACGGAAGTTGACCGAACAACCCCCGCAACAGATCGGATGAATCGCGACCCCTTCGCGCAAAGGGGCTGCGGACGGGCACTGCGGACGCCGTAGTCTTGGGAACGCACGCAATGGAACTGCTGCCGGCGGCCGCCCCAGGCGGCCGGACCGGTCGGAAGGAGGCGCTGGGTGATCGAGCTCGAGGGGGTGCCCGAGCTGATCGACCCGGTCATGGTGGCCGCGTTCGAAGGCTGGAACGACGCCGGCGACGCCGCCTCCGCCGCGGTCGCGCATCTGGACCGGGAATGGAAGGGCGAGGTGTTCGCCGCGCTGGACGCGGAGGACTACTACGACTTCCAGGTGAACCGTCCCACCGTCTTCCTGGACGGCGGCGTACGCAAAATCACCTGGCCGACGACCCGGCTCTCCGTGGTCCGCGTCGGCGATACGAACGGCAAGGGGCGGACCCGCGACCTCGTACTGGTCCGCGGGATCGAGCCCAGCATGCGCTGGCGCTCGTTCTGCAACGAAATCCTCGGCTTCGCCCATGAGTTGGGCGTGGAAATGCTGGTGGTGCTGGGCTCGCTGCTCGGCGACACCCCGCACACCCGCCCGGTGCCGGTCAGCGGGGTGACCTCCGACGCGGATCTCGCCCGCCGGCTGGATCTGGAGGAGTCGCGCTACGAAGGCCCGACGGGCATCGTCGGCATCCTCCAGGAGGCCTGCACCCACGCGGGTGTCCCCGCGGTGAGCCTGTGGGCGGCAGTGCCGCACTATGTGTCCCAGCCGCCCAACCCGAAGGCCAGCCTCGCCCTGCTCAACCGTCTGGAGGACCTCCTCGATGTCCGTATCCCGCTCGGTGAGCTGAGCGAGGACGCGCGGGCCTGGCAGCTGGGCGTGGACCAGCTGGCGGCCGAGGACAGCGAGGTCGCCGAGTATGTGCAGTCGCTGGAGGAGGCGCGGGACACCGCGGACCTGCCGGAGGCGTCCGGCGAGGCCATTGCCCGTGAGTTCGAGCGTTATCTGCGCCGCCGTGACCCGCAGCCCGGTCCCGGCGTGGCCACCGAAGGCGGGCTCGCCGAGGGCCGCGACGGCTCCTACCTCCGCGACGCCACCAGCGGCCGCAGCCGCCCGCCCCGCCCGGTCTCCAAGGAGCCGCGCGAGCCGAAGCCCGGCGACGACACGGGTGCGGGAGCGAAGGACACGGACCAGGACAAGGGCTCGGCGGACACTTCGGGGACTCCGGACCCGTCGGAAGGCGGGGACCGGGCCGACTCCCCGAAGCCGGAGGACGGCCGGGACGACAGCGGGAGCTGAGCGCAGGACCGCGCCGCAGCCACCGGGGCGCCGTACCAACCGTCGGGCCGGTACGGCGCCCCGCGCGTGGGGTGGTCTCCCGTCAGGTCCGGGCCGCACTCACCCCGAGCAGTGGAAACGCGCCCCGGCCCAGTCGCCGTGATCGCCGGACTTCTTGCCGTCGGTGTCCGTCACCTTGAGCCGGACGTGCCGGGCGCCGCCGAGCGGCACCTCCACCGGCACCGGCGCCGACTTCCCGGTCAGCTTCGGTGAGGTCCACAGCACCTTGCCGTCCGCCTCCACCGAGAAGGCCACCTCCCCGTAGTCGGCGATCTCGTCATCGATCCCGGCGTCCGCGGTGAAGGACGTACAGCGCCCCCCGGCGAAGAACTCCAGGTCCGAGTCGGCGTGCGTCCCGATGCCCTTGTCGTACGTCTTCCCGCCGAGGGTGAGCCGATGGCCGTCCGCCGCCCCCGACTCGCCGTTGCTGCGGTCCCGTTCGGCCGGCCCGTAGCCGTTGGTCTCGCTGAGCCACTCCAGATCGCTCGCCCAGGTGTCGCCCGCGGGTGCCCGGGGTACGGCCCGCACCTCGAAGCGGTGCACCGCCGTCCGCGGCGCACCGGCCGAGCGGTAGCGGACGGTCGCGGTGACCGTGACCGGGCCGGCGCTGTCGGCGTCCGCGGGCGCGGTGAGCGTCAGCGCGTCGTGCCGGGTGGTACCGGCCGCGATCTGCGCATGACGCACCGGCGCGGAGACGGTCCAGCCCTTGGGCGCCGACAGCGCCACCGACACCTCGTGTGCGGTACGGGTGCCCGCGGTGAGCGCCGTCCGCACGGTCGTCGGCGCGCCCTTGGTCACCTCCTGGCCGCCCGGTGTGCGCACCGCGACCGCCGCGCCCGGAGTCCTGCCGCCGACCGCGCTCGCGCCCTTCAGCGTCAGTCCGAAGGCGCGGTCGGTGGGGCGCGGGGCGGTCTTGATCCGGACGACGCCCGCGCGGTCGGCCGGGTCGTAGAACCAGCCCTCGTCCGCCGCGTCGAACGCGCGGGCGGACGGCAGCCGCTTCAGCGGGCGGCCGGCCAGGGTGACGCCGCGCGGCGCGTCCCCGGTGTGCACGGTGAAACGGTAGGGCCGGGCGGTCTGCTTGCCCCGGAACGAGCCCCGGGAAGCGCCGACGCCGATCCGTACCTCGCCGCCACCGGAGCGCGGCGCCGCCACCTGCACCCGCTGGGTGGCGCTGCTGCCGTCCCGGTGCGCGCGGGTCACCCCGTCGTCCTCGTAGAGCGTGAACGAGGAACGGCCCTGCGGATAGACGTCCCAGGCGAGCGGCGAGTGCGCCGTGCGGTCCTGGTACGACCTGATGCCCGGCCACATGGGGACGGCGGCACCGGCCTTGACGAACAGCGGCAGGGTGTCCAGCGGCGCGCTGTAGCCGTTGACGGTGGCCGGGCCCCGGTAGGTGCGCCCGGACCAGTAGTCGATCCAGGTGCCCTTCGGCAGGTAGATGCCGTCGCGGGTGCCGCTGTCCTGGTAGACGGGCGCGACGAGGAAGTCCTGGCCGGTCAGGAACTCGTACTTGGCGGCGTCGGTGGCGGCCCGGGGGTCGTCGGGGTATTCGAGCGACAACGGGCGCACCGGCCCGACGCCGGTCCGGGTCGCCTGGGCCGCGTAGGAGTACATGTACGGCAGCAGCGACTCCTTCAGCTTCAGGTACTTCCGGCTGATGGAGGTGTAGGGCTCACCGTGCCGATAGGGCTGTTTGTCGCTGTCGGCCCAGCCGTCCATCGTCATCATCGCCGGAAGGAAGGACTTCCACTCCAGATCGCGGACGTAGGTCTTGGGGCTGCCGCCGAAAATGCCGTCCACATCGCCGGTCGTGTACGCGAGTCCGGACAGCGTCGCGCCCGCGTAGGTGGGTATCTGCCAGCGGATGTAGTCCCAGCTGCCGCTCTGGTCGCCGGACCACTGGACACCGCAGCGCTGCGCCCCCGACCAGCTCTCCGGGGCCCAGGTGAAGCCCCGGGCATCGCTGTTGTCCTCGATGCCCTGGTAGGCGTCCTTGCAGCCGTCCAGCGCGAATTTGTAGCCGCCGCCGACCCAGGCGACGTCCAGTTTCGCGATCCGCTGGCCGGCCTTGACCTGGTCGGCGAGTGTGCCGATCCCGTCCTCGGTCCACAGGCCGAGCTTCATGTTCCGCTCACCGAGGCCCTTCGAGGTCTCGGCGAGGTGTTCGTAGCCGCAGCCGTAGCCGTCGTTGACCAGCATCCAGCCGTTGGGCAGGTCGTGCTGCCGGTAGGCGTCGGCGATCTTCAAGGCGTCGAGGGTGTGCCGCTCACCGCGGTTCGCATTGTGCAGATAGCAGTCCGAATCACCGGTCTCCAGGCCGTACAGCGGCGGCAGGAAGGGCTTTCCGGTCAGCGAGGTGTACTGGCCGATGACGTCCTTGGTGCTCGGCCCGGCGAAGTAATAGGCGTCGAAGCGCCGTTCCTTCGCGCTGGCCGTCACCGGCGCGTGGAAGGCGTAGGTGTTGGGCGCGTAGGTGTTGCGGAAGACGCCGTACCCCGCGGAGGAGAGGTAGAACGGGACGGAGTTGGGGTGGCCGCCGTCGTCCCAGTGATAGTCGACGCCGACCTCGACGGTGTGCCCGCGATGTGAGGTGTTGCCCCGGCCGTTCTGCATTCCGGCGCCGTAGAACTGCTCGCCGGCGCCACGCGCAAGGGTCTGGGTGGTGGTCTTGTCGTCCCAGCTCAGGCCCTTCGCCTCGGACCACACCAGCGAGCCGTCGGCCCGTCGCAGCTCGAAGCGCAGGGGCGCCTTGAAGGCCCTCAGGGTGACTTGGGAGGTGCTGAGTTCGTAGGCGTCCCCGGCGTCCCGCCAGTGGGTGGCGGGCGGCGCGCCCTGGGGCAGCACGATGTCCTTGCCGGTGGGGTCAACGAAGGTGCCGTCCGGGGCGAGTTCGACGCGGAAGGTGCGGTCCGTCACGAAGCTGACGCGGGCCTCGGCGCGGCCGGCGTGCAGATGGTAGACGGGCCCGTCCGCCGCGAAGCCGGTGATGTCGCCGACGGTCTGTGCGGGTGCGGGACCGTCGGCGCGTACGCTGCCCACCGGTCCCGCGACGGCCGCCGCGAGCCCGAGCAGCGCGGCAACGACCGCCGCCCGCAGTCCTGTTGGTTTCCTCATGCCCGCAGCTCTAGCGCGCCGCCGAGCACCTCGACCATGGACTCTTGGGTGTCGTTGCTGGACTTCTGCTCGGGGCGGCACGGGCGGCCCCGCGCCCGGACGGCTTCTTCGCCGCGCCCCCACCGCGGAGGGCTTCTTCGGCCGCGCCCCGCCCCGGAGGGCTTGTCCGGCCGTGCCCCGCCCCGGACGTCGTCCGGCCGCGCCCCCGCCCCCTCCCCCTCTCCCCCTTCGGGGGAGGGGGCGGGGGTGGGTTCGGGGGTGGGGGGAGTGAAAGGGGCGCCCCCGCCAAGCCCGGCGGAAGCGCCCCTGAGGAACGGAACGGCGACGGTCAGCGGGCGGCCGTCACAGGGCCACGCCGAGCAGCGCGTCCACCGCGCGGGAGACGAGGCCGGGAGCGCCCTCGTCGGTGCCGCCGCCGGACTCCTGTGCGGCGGCCCAGCGGTCCACGGCCGCGAGCGCTGCCGGGGAGTCCAGGTCGTCGGCGAGCGCCGTACGCATCTCCTCCAGGAGCGCGTCGGCGGACGGGCCGTCGGGACGGGAGACCGCGGCACGCCAGCGCGCCAGCCGCTCCACGGCCTCCTCCAGCACCGAGTCGGTCCACTCCCAGTCGGTGCGGTAGTGGTGCGAGAGCAGTGCCAGACGGATCGCGACCGGGTCGGTGCCCTCGCGCCGCACCTTGGAGACGAAGACGAGATTGCCCTTGGACTTGGACATCTTCTCGCCGTGCAGGCCCACCATCCCGGCGTGCACATACGCCTTGGCGAACGGGTACTCGCCATGGAGCGCCTGGGCGTGCGAGGCGCCCATCTCGTGGTGCGGGAAGGCGAGGTCGGAGCCGCCGCCCTGGACGTCGAAGCCCATGCCGAGGTGGTCCAGGGCGATGGCGACGCACTCGATGTGCCAGCCGGGCCGGCCGCGGCCCAGCGAGCCGCCGTCCCAGCTCGGCTCGCCGTCACGGGCGGCCATCCACAGCATCGGGTCGAGCGGGCTCTTCTTGCCCTCGCGCTCCGGGTCGCCGCCGCGCTCGGCGGACAGCAGCCGCATCGCCTCGGCGTCCAGGCCGGACACCTCGCCGAAGTGCGGGTCGGCCTCGACGGAGAAGTAGATGTCACCGTCCAGTTCGTAGGCGGCGCCGGCGTCGCGCAGCCGCTCCACCAGCGGGACGATGCCGGGTATCGCTTCGACGGCGCCTATGTAGTGGCGGGGCGGCAGCATCCGCAGGGCCGTCATGTCCTCGCGGAAGAGGGTGGTCTCGCGCTCGGCGAGCGCCGTCCAGTCGTCGCCGGTGGCCACGGCCCGCTCCAGCAGCGGATCGTCGACGTCCGTGACGTTCTGCACGTAGTGAACCTGGCGCTTCGTGTCGAGCCACACGCGCTGAACCAGGTCGAACGCGTTGTAGGTCGCCGCGTGCCCCATGTGGGTGGCGTCGTACGGCGTGATGCCGCAGACGTAGATACGGGCGACGGGACCGGGGTCGAGGGTTACCCGTCCGCCGGTCGCGGTGTCGTGGATCCTCAGGTCGCGGCCCTGGCCAGGCAGGGCGGGGACCTCAGAAGCGGGCCATGCATGCATGCCTTGAGCCTAACCGGATGGATGTTCCGCATACGAACCGGACCAGAGGTCTGACCGGAAAGGCGGTCTTGTGTTCGGCACTCGAACATGCAAGGCAAACACGCCGAGGGCCTACGGTGCCGGCCGGGAGGTCAGACGGGCGGCCAGGGAATGGCGGGCCATTCGCCGCTCGGCTCCGGGTGCCGTCCGCTGCGCAGCAGCGCGGCCACCCGCGCCCGCAGCGCCCCGATCTCGTCGTCCGTGATCAGTTCGGCCAGTCGGGCGGTGAGCGGCGTGGCACCCTCCAGCGCCCGCTGCAGGCCGCGCAGCACCTCCAGCGCCTCATCGGTCAGCGGCTCCCCCGCCCACCCCCACAGCAGGGTGCGCAGCTTGTCCTCGGCGTTGAACGTCACGCCGTGGTCGATGGCGAAGAACTCCCCGCCGGCGCCGGGCAGCAGATGCCCGCCCTTGCGGTCACCGTTGTTGATCACGGCGTCGAGCACCGCGAGCCGCCGCAGCCGCGGATGGTCGGCGTGCACCAGCAGCGCGGTACGGCCCTCGCCGATCTGCGCGAGGCCGACGGCCTTCCAGCCGGGCCCCGGCTCCTCGCCCTCCACCAGCGCCAGCAGCTCGGGCACCTCGTCGCTGTTCGCCGGCGGATCGATCCACTCCTGGACCATGCCGGTGCCGTACGGGCCCTCGCGCAGCACCGTCGGGGGGATCAGGTTCCAGCCACAGGCGCGGGAGATCTCGTACGCGGCGACCTCACGCTGGGCGAGGGTGCCGTCGGGGAAGTCCCACAGCGGGCGCTCGCCCGCGACCGGCTTGTAGACGCAGGACGCGGTGCGGCCGTCCTGCGCGACCGTGCAGTGGAGAACGGCGTTGGACGCCTCCTGGATGCGGCCGCGTACGGTCAGCTCACCGTCGGCGAGAAAGGCGTCCGGCAGGCCGCCGGCGGGCTCCGGTGCGGCCGGCGGCGGGTCCTGCGCCGGTGCGGGACCGGGCAGTGGCGCGGCCTGCCCGGCTGCGGGCTCCATGGCGCTCAGGCGTCCCGTCGGTATCCGTTCTGGCGCGGGCATACGTGTCCCTCCGGGTCGAGCGGCAGACTGCACAGCGGGCACGGCGGGCGCCCGGCGTTCACGACTTCCAGCGCCCGCTTGGCGAACGCCCTGGCCATGGTTCCGGTGAGGCGCACCCGGAGCATCGGCGGGCCGTTCTCGTCGTCCTGGAGCAGCCGCTCCTCGGCGTCGGCGAGGTCCTCGTCGTTGTCCGCGTCCAGCTCGACCAGGGCCTGCGCCTCGACGATCATCCGCTCGTCCTCGCCGTCCCAGGCGAGCGCCATCGTGCCGACCCGGAACTCTTCCTCGACGGGCGATTCCAGCGGGGCGGTGTCGGACAGCTCGGTGGGCGAGACGGCGGGCACCGGGGCGTTGCCGCCGCTGCGCCGCACGACCTCGTCCAGCAGCTCGTCGATCCGCTCGGCGAGGGCCGCGACCTGGGTCTTCTCCAGGGCGACACTGGTGGTGCGGCCGGAGGCGGTGGCCTGGAGGTAGAAACTACGGCGGCCAGGCAGCCCGACCGTACCGGCCACGAAGCGGTCCGGCGCGTCGTAGAAGAACACCTGACGGGACAACGTCCTGCTCCGATTGCTCGACTGCGGGGTCACTGCGGTCGCTGCACGTCCTGCGGTCACTGCGCGGATCGCAGGGGCGTGGCGGGCAGCGCCGTCGCACCACCCTACTGCGCCGACTGATCACGCTGCTCCCGCACCACCGCCGACGGCCGCGTCCCGGCCGGTGCCCGCGCCGCCGCCGTCCTCCCGGGGCACGAGCGAGCCGAAGTCACCGGTGTCCCCGAGCCGTACGAGGTAGGGGCGCAGCCGGGTGTAGCGGATCGCGGTGACCGAACAGGGCTCGACGGAGATCCGCTGGAAGAGGTCGAGGTGCATGCCCAGCGCATCCGCGACCAGGGATTTGATGATGTCGCCGTGCGAGCACATGACGTAGGCCGCCTCGGGGCCGTGCGCCTCCTCGATGCGGGCGTTCCAGTCGCGTACCGCGTCCACCGCTCGGGCCTGCATGGCGCGCATCGACTCGCCACCGGGGAAGGCGGCCGCGGACGGGTGCTGCTGGACGACCTGCATCAGCGGCTCGTCGTTCAGTTCGGCGAGTTTGCGGCCCGACCAGTCGCCGTAGTCGCATTCGCTGATCCGGTCCTCAGTGTGCAGCGTGAGCCAGGGCCGGGCGTCCAGCAGCGGTTGCAGGGTCTCCCGGCAGCGCTGCAGCGGGCTGGAGACGACGGCGGTCAACGGCACCCGGGACAGCCGTGCGGGCAGCGCGGCGGACTGGGCGGCGCCGCGCTCGTCGAGGGCGACTCCGGGCGCCCGCCCGGCAAGCACTCCGGCGGTGTTGGCGGTGGAGCGGCCGTGCCGCACCAGGATCAGCGTGGGCATGAGCGCCACCCTACGTGCCCGTTCCGGGTTCCTGGCAGGCAGCGCTGTGACGAGCGAGAATGCCAGGTGTGATCGTCGACAGTGCCATCTACCAGGACGGCCGCCGCGCCGAGTGTGCGACCGACTTCTCCCGAGCCCTGGAGGAGGCGCGGGCCAAAGGGGGCGCCTTCCTGTGGCTGGGGATGCACGAGCCGACGGAGGAGGAGTTCGATCTCGTCACAAGCGAATTCGGGCTGCACCCGCTGGCCGTCGAGGACGCACTCAAGGCGCATCAGCGGCCCAAGCTGGAGGTCTACGACGACTCGCTGTTCATGGTGCTGAAGCCGATCGCCTACGACGACGAGGCCGCCACGGTGACCGGGTCGGAGGTGATGGTCTTCCTGGGCGACGCGTTCGTGGTCACCGTCCGGCACGGTGAGGCCAGCCCGCTGGCGGCGGTGCGCCGGCGGCTGGAGGACCACCCGGAGATCCTCCGGCACGGCCCGGGGGCGGTGCTGTACGCGGTCTGTGACGCGGTGGTCGACCACTACATCGAGGTGGCCGCGGAACTCCAGCTGGATCTGGAGGAGTTGGAGGCGGAGGTGTTCGCGCCGGTGCGCCGGGACACCAAGAACACCGCGGCCGAGATCTATGCGTTCAAGCGGGAGGTGCTGGAATTCCGGCGGGCGACCGGCCCGTTGTCCGTGCCGATGACGCTGCTGCAGAACCCCGGAGTGCCGTTCGTGCACGCCCATGCCCGGCCCTTCTTCCGCGATGTCGACGACCATCTGACCCGTGCCAACGAGTCGGTGGAGGGCCTGGACCGGCTGCTCTCCGACATTCTCGCCGCCCATCTGGCGCAGATGGGCGTGCGGCAGAACGACGACATGCGCAAGATCTCGGCCTGGGCCGCGCTGGCGGCCGTGCCGACCCTGATCGCCGGCATCTACGGCATGAACTTCGACAACATGCCGGAGCTGAAGTGGCACCTGGGCTATCCGGCGGTCCTGCTGCTGATGGTCGTCATCGAGGTGTCGCTGTACCGGCTGTTCAAGCGCCGCGGCTGGCTGTGAGCCCGGGGCGGGCCGGACCGGCGAAGGTGGCGGACGGCCCGGAGGGGGGTACGGCCCGGAAGCCCCGTACGGCTCAGGCGAACTCCGGCGCCGAGGTGGCCGGGCCGCCCAGCGGGTCCCGGCGCTCGGGCATCCGGAGGCTGACCATCCGCCGCCATCCGCCCAGCCGTTCATAGCCGTACACCGCCCTGATCCCGGCGGTGAGCGTGGCGGATTTCCCCTTCGGCCACTTCAGGATGCGGCCCATGTGGTCCATGACGGCCAGGCTGACGTCCCGGTAGACGACGATCTCGGCGTGGGCGCAGTCGTGCAGGATCCGCTGGATGGCCCGGCCGTGGCCGAGGCGGGCCATCCGCAGCAGCTCCTCATGGCAGTACGCGAGGTGGTTGTCCTCGTCGTGGGAGATCATCCGGATCGCCTTGCCCACCTCGGGATGGTCACCGAAGTGCCTGGTGAGCATCACCATCTGGTCGGCGGCACGCTGTTCGGTGACCCGGCTGTGGGCGAGGTAGGTGATGATGTCCAGTTCGGTGAGCGGCTTGTCGCGGCGCAGCTTGCGGTGCGCCAGTCCGATGCCCTGCCGCTCCAGCAGCGCGGTGTAGTCGGTCTCTTCGGGGACTTCGGCGGGCGTCAGGCCGCGCTTGCGCAGCAGGGCGTGGAAGATCCGGCCGTGCTTGTCCTCGTCGGCACCGTGCCGGATGACCTTGGGCGCCAGCTCACGCAGGGAAGCGGGCATGAGCGCGGCGATCCGGCCGTTCTCCCAGCCGCCCTGGGCCTCGCCGCTTGCCGCGATGGAACAGAACAGGCGGTAGGAGTCGTCGTTGTCGACGATCTCCTGGAACAGACTTCGGGCCGAGAACATCTGCGCCACCTCCGAACGGACACACCCGCAAAGGAAAAGTCAAATGGTGTGTTCCGTGCGCGGCAACCGGGACGGCGGTCCCTGCGGCCGTTCAGGCGATGTCCGTCCTGGTGGCGGGCGTAACCCGCGCGCTCGTCACCGCGTTGTGGTGCGTACCGGCCGTGGCGGGGAAGATCCCCCGAGCCCCCACCACGGCCGCGGGCTGCGTCGGCCCGGCGCTGCGGGCGCCGGGCCGTGTGCGGGGCTTCCGGACAGGCCCGTCGAGGGCCTGTCGCCCCCCGTGACCTACGCCAGACCGGCGCGTTCCAGGGCCTCGGTACCGGCCCGCAGCGACGCCAGGCGGTCTTCCAGGGTGAAGCCCGCCGGCGCCAGCGTCAGGGTGGTCACTCCGGCCGCCGCGTAGGCCTGCATCCGCTCGGCGATCCGCTGCACGGAACCGAGCAGCGTGGTCTGGTCGATCAGCCGCTCCGGGATCGCAGCGGCGGCCCCGCCCTTGTCGCCGGACAGGTACTTCTCCTGGATCTCGGCGGCTTCCTTCTCGTAGCCCATCCGCTGGGCCAGCCGGTTGTAGAAGTTCTGCTTCCGGCTGCCCATACCGCCGACGTACAGCGCGGTGTACGGGCGGAACATGTCGGCCAGCGCGCTGACGTCCTTGTCCGCGCCCAGGGCCAGCGGCAGCGTCGGACAGACGTCGAAGCCGTCCATCGTCTTGCCCGCCTTCTCACGGCCGGCCCGGATGTGGGCGATCGCGGTCTCCTCCAGATGCTCGGCGGAGGGGAAGATCAGCAGCGCACCGTCGGCGATCTCACCGGTCTGGGCCAGGTTCTTCGGGCCGATCGCGGCGATGTAGAGCGGGATGTGCTCGCGCTGCGGGTGCACGGTGAGCTTCAGCGGCTTGCCGGGACCGCCGGGCAGCGGCAGGGTCCAGTGCTCGCCCTCGTAGGACAGCCGCTGCCGGGTCATGGCCTTGCGGACGATGTCCACGTACTCACGGGTGCGGGCCAGCGGCTTGTCGAACTTGACGCCGTACCAGCCCTCGGAGACCTGCGGCCCCGAGACGCCCAGGCCGAGCCGGAAGCGGCCGCCGGACAGCGAATCGAGGGTCGCGGCCGTCATCGCGGTCATCGCGGGCGTACGCGCCGGGATCTGGAAGATCGCCGAACCGATGTCGATGCGTTCGGTCTGGGCGGCGACCCAGGAGAGCACCGTGGGAGCGTCGGAGCCGTAGGCCTCGGCGGCCCAGCAGACGGAGTAGCCCAGGCGGTCGGCCTCCTGCGCCACTGCGAGATTGTCGGAGTCCATCCCGGCGCCCCAGTAGCCGAGGTTGATGCCAAGCCTCATGCCGCTCCCCTTACCGATCAGTAACGTCGCTGTTCCGGGGACTGTAGCGCGCAGCCCTGCCGGCCGTCATCGGCGGGTTGTCCACAGGTCCCCTGTTCCCGGCTCGCGGCCAGTAATCTCAAGGCTCATGGAGCAAAGGCACCTCGGCCGTACGGGCCTTCGCGTGACCCGCCTCGGGCTCGGCACCCTGAACTGGGCCCGTGACACGGACGAGCAGGAAGCCGCCGACCAGCTCAAGGCGTTCTGGGAGGCCGGCGGCACCCTCGTGGACACCGCCGACATCTACGCCGACGGCGGTGCCGAATACCTCCTGGGCAGGCTGACGGAAGCGCTGGTTTCGCGCGAGGACCTGGTGATCGCGACCAAGGCCGGCAGCGTCCTGGAGGCGGACCGCCGCGTCGACGGCTCCCGGCGCCATCTCCTCGCCGCGCTGGACGCCTCCCTGGAGCGGCTGGGCACCGACTACGTCGACCTGTGGCAGCTGCACGCCTTCGATCCGCACACGCCGCTGGAGGAGACCCTGCACGCCCTCGACCTCGCCGTCGCCAGCGGCCGGGCGCGCTATGTGGGGCTGTCGAACTTCTCCGGCTGGCAGCTCGCCAAGGCAGGCACCTGGCAGCTCGCGGCGCCCGGCGTGCGCACCCGGCTGGCGAGCACACAAATGGAGTACTCCCTGCTCCAGCGCGGCATCGAGCGGGAGGTGCTGCCCGCGGCGCTCGATCTCGGTATCGGCCTGCTGCCGTCGTCGCCGCTCGGCCGCGGCGTGCTGACCGCCAAGTACCGCCATGCGACGCCGGCCGACTCACGAGGTGCCTCGGAGCATCTGGCACCGTTCGTCGCGCCCTATCTCGACGAGCCGGCGGGCCGGGTCGTCGAAGCGGTCAGCACCGCCGCCGACGGACTGGCCGTCACCCCCCTCCAGGTCGCGCTGTCCTGGGTCCGCGACCGCCCCGGAGTGACCGCCCCGATCCTGGGCGCCCGCACAGCGCAGCAGCTCAGAGCCGCATTGTCAGTGGAGACCCTTAGTCTTCCTGACGAGATCCGCCGGGCGCTGGACGATGTTTCGGCTCCGGTGCACCACTACCCCGATCACGACTGGAGCACGCTGTGAGCACCGACCGCCTCGCCGGCGAAACCGCGCCCGAGCAGGAGGCCGCGCCCGGGACTGCGGATGCCCGGACGCCTGAGGGCGCCGCGGCTCCGGCGGACGCCGCGGCGCCGGGCGCGGACGCGACGGCTCCGGAAGACTCCGCAACCCCGGGCCACGAAGCGACGGCTCCGGAAGACTCCACGGCGCCCGGCGCGGACGCGACGGTGAGCGGGCCGGCGCCCGCGGCGCCCGGAGCCGAGGGCCGGGCCCCGGACACCGCTGCGGCCCAGCCGCCTTCCGCCTCCGCCGGCACCCCCGCTCCCGCCCCCGCGTCCGCGTCGGCCAAGGCGACCGCGGATGCGCTGGCGGCGGCGGTGCGGGCCGTGGAGAGCGGCGAGCGCGCGGCCGCCTCGTTCTTCAACGACGCACCGCGTCCCGGCAAGGCCGCCGCGCCTGCCGCCCGGCCCCCCAAGAGCGCCCCGGACACCGCCGGTCACACCCCGCAGGCCGGAACCACGGGCCCCGCCCCGGAGGCGGCCCTGCCGCGTAGCGCACACGGGACCGAGGGCCCGGCCCGTCCTTCCCCGACGGACGGCGGCGCCACGAACCCGCTCGGCGCACCGGCTCCTGCCGGGCCGTCCCCCGCCCCCCGTCCCGTCGTGACCGCGGCCCCCGGGATCGAGGGCGTACGGCAGGTTCTTGCGGCGGGCGGCGCCCCGGAGACGCTGGCGGAGCCGGCCGCCGAGGCGCTCGGGGAGCGGGCGGCCGAGGCGCTGAGCGAGGACCCCTGGCAGCTGCTCGGTGTGCCCGGTGTGCGCCCCGAGCAGGCCGACGGCTTTGCGCGGGCCCTGCTCGGCCCGGCCTGCGGTCCGGGCGACGAACGGCGCGCACAGGCACTGACCGGCTGGCTGCTGGAACAGGCCGCCGTCGCGGGGCACTCCGCCCTGGAGGCCGCCGCGCTGCGCAGCGCGCTCGCCCAGCGTTCGGTGCCCGACCCCGACGACGCCCTGCAGACCGCCATCGCCGACGGTGCCGTGCTGGTCTTCCAGGACGCGATCGAGGAACCGGGCCGCGCGCGGCCTGCCGCAGGTGACGACGAGGAGGACGAGCGGCCGGTCCGGATCCTGCTCGGCCTGGACCGGTTCGCGATGGCGGAGGAGAGCGTCGCCGACGGTCTGGCGCGGCTGCTCAACACCTTCGAAGCGGTGGCGGAGGAGGAACAGGAGACGGTGGCGGACGCCGAAGGGGCCGACGGCGAACCGGCCGGGACGCAATCGGTGGCCGCCGGCGCGAGCCCGTCCGCGGAAGCCGGCACCGCCCCCGCCCCCGACGCACCCGGTGCACCGGCCGACGCCGACGACACCGCCGTCCGCCGGACCGTCCGCCCCTCCGCCGCCGCCTGGGAGGCCGCCGCGGCCGCCGCACCGTCACCGTCGGCCGCGGAGCTCATCCGCACCGCCGCACACAACGGCCTGGTGGCCCACACCGGCGCCGAGGCGGCCCGCGCCGAACCGGCCGCACTGATCGCCGCGGCCCGCTCACTGGGGCTGCGGGCCTGCGGCGCCGCACACACCGAGAACGGCCGCCGCCGCCTGGCCGCGCAGCTCACCGGAAGCGCTCCGGAGGCCGCCGGTTCCATGGACCTGGGCACGGCCGCGGTGACCGTCTCCGGCCTGCTGTCCGGGCAGCAGGGCCCGGGGCGGGACGCCGACGGCGCCCTCGCGCTCGACCTGCTGGTCGTGCTGGACGCCCCGCAGCTGGAGCTGGAGACCGCCGCGCTGCTCGTCGAGTCGCTGACCGACGGAACCCGCCTGGTGCTCAGCGGCGACCCGGGAGTCCTGTGGTCCGCCGGTCCCGGCCGGCTGTTCGCCGATCTGCTCGCGGCTCGCTTCTGCCCGCAGGTCGCCTCCCGTACCCCGGACTTCGGCCCGATCGGCGAGCTGGTGTCGGGGATCGGCATCGGCGAGCTCGGCCAGGTCGAGGCACCGGGCAAGGAAGTGGTGATCGTCCCGGTGCGGGACGCCGGGGAGGCGGTGCACCGCACCGTCCAGCTGGTCGCCGACTCCGTGCCCCGGGCGCTGGGTGTCCCCGCGGACCACACCCAGGTCATCACGGTCGGCCACGGCGGCGCGGCCGGCACCCGCGCGTTGAACACCGCGCTGAAGGAGCGGCTCAACCCCGGGCCCGGCCGGTTCGGGGGTTTCGACCCCGGCGACCGTGTGGCCTACGCCCCGGCCCCCGGCCGTACGGTCACCGGCACGGTCACCGGCGCGGACGCGGCCGGGCTCCATCTCGACTGCGACGGCACCGCCACCGTGGTGCCGCGCGAGCAGGTCGGTTCGGGAGCCGTACGCCACGGCTGGGCACTCACCGCGCACCAGGCGGCGGGGACGCGGTGGCCCGCCGCGGTGGTCGTGCTGCCCGGGGACGCCGTCGGCGGTCTGACCCGCGCCTGGGTCTACACCGCCTTCAGCCGCGGCGAGCGCCATCTGTCGGTCGTCCAGGGCGTCGATCAGGCGCTGCCGCGCGCGGTCGCCGAGGTGCCCGTCAAGGAGCGCACCACCCGGCTGCGCACCCTGCTGCAGCAGAGCGTGCAGAGCGCCGAGGAGCCATCGGCGGCCGGCTGAGCCCGAACCACCCGCTCCCCCACGCACCTCGCACGGCCGCTGCCCCGGCCGTCGGCAGGAACCTGCTGACGGCCGGGGCAGCGGCGTGTGCGGTCAGGCGGCGATGCCGGCAGGCCAAGGTGCAGCCCGGGACACCCTCACCGTTCGTGGCTCACCGTTCGTGGTCGAGCGGCTCCAACATGTCGTCGTCGCCCAGCTCCTCGTCGAAGACGGCGCTGACGTCGAAGCGGCACACCACCCGCTGGGGGTCCGCCTGGTCGAACGGTGCGGACAGCCACTCCCCCGGCTCGGCCGGGTCGTCGGCGGCCGCCACCCACAGGGTCGAGTCACCCTCCTCCAGGCCGAATTCCTTGTGCCGGGAGGCGATCTCGTCCGGTTCGAACTCCCCGAAGAGCACACCGAGCGCCGCATGCACGCTGGTGCCGACGACCGCGGCGGCATCGGCGCCACCGCCCGCCGCCTCGTCGGCGGCGTCCGGATCGAGATCGGCGATGCGCTGGGCCTGGTGCAGCATCCGCTGCGGTTCGGCAACGGTGTAATCGCGCCGGATCAGCACGCTCAGCGCACTCGGTTCCTCCGGGCCCGCGTAGGCGGGCAGCGCATCGTTCCCGGGGATCTCGAAGGGGGTGACCTCGTCGTAGGTGTCGTACAGCAGCTCGTCATAGACCTCAGCCGCCGCGGCGAGCTCGTCGAACGCGGCGTAGACGGCCGGATCGTCCTGCCCCGAGCGGCGTTCGACCGCGTCGAGGTGACGGTCCAGCGCGGCTTTGACCGCCTCGGCGGCGGCACGTACCTCGGCAGCGGAAGGCTGCGCAGCATCAGACATAGTGCAGACGCTATCCGTACCGGGGCCGGTCCCGCACAATAGATGCGATGCCGGAATACGAATTCTGCGATGTGTATGTGCCTCGGGGAGTCTCCCGGAAGGCCACCACACGCCTGCTGACCGACCATGCCGAGTACGGACACTGGGAGTTGGACCGACTGCGCCTGAACCCTGACGGGAGCCGCAAGGTGCGGCTGCGCCGCCGGATCATCCGCCAGCTCCGTGCCACATGGTGAGCGACGGCGGCGCCTGAACACGGCAGAGCGGGCCCCGCTCGGCAGGGCCCGCTCCGTGAGTGCCGGTGCGCTATCTGCTGCTGATCACCGGCGGGCGGCGCGCGCCTTGCGGTAGAGCAGGGCGCCACCGAGCAGCATTCCGGCACCGGCCGGAATCGCGTAGCCGACCGCTCCGGCACCCGTCTGCGCGAGGTGCGCGGTGGGCTTGTGAGACGTCACGATCTGGCTGTGCCCGCCGGTCTGCGGCCGCGTCCCCGGGGTGTGCGGCGACTGCTGGCTGGGCTTGCCCGGGTGGTGGCCCTCGCCCGGGTGATGCGGCTTACCCGGGTGGTGCGGCTTGCCCGGCTGCTCCGGCTTGCCGGGGTGGTGGGGCTTGCCCGGGTGATGCGGCATCCCCGGGTGGTGCGGCCTGCCCGGGGCCGGCGACGACCCGTTGGCGCAGTGGTTGCCGAAGGCCGGGTTCAGCAGTCCGGGCGCCGAGACGTTGTTGCCGCAGGCATTCACCGGTACGTCGACCGGAGCCTGGACATTGTTGCCCGACCCGACACCGGGCGAGTGCGAGGCCCCGCCGACGGCGCCCGCGCCGCCCTGGTGGCCGCCGTGGTGCCTGCCGCCGCCCCCGTTGACGCAGTGGTTGCCGAACGCGGGGTTCAGCAGCGCGACCACATTGACGGTGTTGCCGCAGGCGTTCACCGGTACGTGGACCGGCACCTGGACGTTGTTGCCGGATCCCACGCCGGGTGAGTTCGCCGCGCCTCCGGCGGCGCCCGCATCGGCCTGTGCATAGCCGGCGGCCATGGCGAGAACGCCACTGGCGGCCGCCATGGTGATCAGGCCCTTTCTTGCGACCTGTCTCATAGGTTGTTCCCCTGCCTAGTGCCTTACAGGAATACGGACAAGTGGCGGTCCTCGGAAGGATCCACCCGCCCGCCGAAATGCCCAGCGGCTCCGGAATGCATGGCACGCCTTCCGGAGCCGAGCTGAGTCAGACCCTTACCGGGTGCAAATACAACGCCAAAGGACGCCAGAAGGTCACTTGTTGACGCAGCCCGCGCCGAACGCGGGGTTCAACAGCCCGATCACGGAGACCGTGTTGCCACAGGCGTTCACCGGAACGTGGACCGGCACCTGGATGGTGTTACCGGACACCACACCAGGGGAGTTGAGGGAGGCACCCTGGGCACCCGAGTCCGCAACGGCCAAGCCCGCACCAGCGAGCACCACACCACCGGCAACTGCTGCAGCGGCGACGATCTTCTTGATCATTATTCCTCCTTGTAGGCAATACGATCCCAGCCGCGGACCGCACTCACTGCAACGAAGAAAATGCTGTTGAAGCTACGAACACATCGGGCGGTTCACTCTTTTCAGCGAAGCCGGCGCGAAAGGCAGGTAATCCGCGCCGAATTCAGCTCAGGTCGATGAACCGGTCGAGCACCCGCACCCCGAACTTCAGTCCGTCCACCGGCACCCGCTCGTCCACGCCGTGGAACATCCCTGCGAAATCCAGCTCCGGAGGCAGCTTCAGCGGAGCAAAGCCGAATCCGCGGATCCCGAGACGGTCGAACGACTTGGCGTCCGTACCGGCGGAGAGCATGTACGGCACGGCGCGCGCGATCGGGTCCTCGGCCTGCAGCGCCGACTGCATCGCGTCGACCAGCGCCCCGTCGAAGGTGGTCTCCAGCGCCTTGTCCGCGTGGATGTCCTCCCGCTTGACGCGCGGGCCCAGGATCCGGTCCAGATCGGCCAGGAACTCTTCCTCGTGGCCCGGCAGGAAGCGGCCGTCGACATGCGCGGTGGCCTGTCCCGGGATGACGTTGACCTTGTAGCCGGCGCCCAGCTGTGTCGGGTTGGCGGTGTTCTTGAGCGAGGCGCCGATCAGCTTGGCGATGCCGCCGAGCTTGGCCAGCGTGGCGTCCATGTCCTCCGGGTCCAGCTCGGTGCCCAGCGCGTCCCCGAGCTGGTCGAGGAAGGACCGCAGCGTCTTGGTCACCCGCACCGGGAACTCGTGCCGGCCCAACCGCCCTACCGCCTCGGAGAGTTCGGTGATGGCGTTGTCCTTGTGGATCATCGAACCGTGTCCGGCGCTGCCGTCCACGGTCAGCTTCATCCAGTGCATGCCCTTCTGGGCCGTCTCGATGAGGTAGAGCCGCACCTGCTCGTTGACGGTGAAGGAGAAGCCGCCGACCTCGCTGATCGCCTCCGTGACGCCCTCGAAGAGATGCGGGTGGTGGTCGACGAGGTAGCGCGCGCCATAGGTGCCGCCCGCCTCCTCGTCCGCGAGGAACGCCAGCACGATGTCGCGCGGCGGCTTGCGCCCGCTGCGCAGCCGGTCGCGGATGACGGCCAGCGTCATCGCGTCCATGTCCTTCATGTCGACGGCGCCCCGGCCCCAGACGCAGCCGTCGGCGATCTCGCCGGAGAAGGGATGGTGAGTCCAGTCGTCGGCGTTGGCCGGCACGACGTCGGTGTGCCCGTGGATGAGCAGCGCGGGCCGCGAGCGGTCCTCGCCCTCGATCCGGGCGACGGTCGAGGCGCGTCCCTTGTGGGACTCGAAGATCTGCGGTTCGAGACCGACCTCGGCGAGCTTCTCCGCGACATACTCGGCGGCGGCCCGCTCTCCCGGGCCCGAGTGATCGCCGTAGTTGCTGGTATCCAGCCTGATCAGATCCCGGCACAGGTCGACGACCTCGTCCTCGCCGGTGACCGTACGGGACGACTGCGACTCGCTCATGCCGAAACCTCGCTTCGCTCGGCCCCGCACTCGCGGGGCTCGCACCTCTCCTTGGTTCGCTCACAGGGCTCGCTCATGCCAAACCCTCGCTTCGCTCGGCCCCGCATTCGCAGGGCTCGCACCTCTTTGGTTCGCTCGCAGGGCTCGCTCATGCCAAACCCTCGCTTCGCTCGGCCCCGCATTCGCGGGGCTCGCACCTCTCCTTGGTTCGCTCGCAGGGCTCGCTCACACTGCCTCCTCCATGTTCACGGTCGCGTCGCGCGCTTCGAGGAGCACGGTCCGCAGCGGGTCCACCGCCATCCTCCACCCGGCGCCCGCTGGGCCCAAGACTTCAATACACCCCGACATGCCCTGGTCACAGCCCCGCATCCAGCCGAATGTGCGGGTGATCGACCACCCGCGAAGGTTTGCTATTGTTTTCCACGTCGGAACGGCCCAGGCCGCAACGGCAGACACCTTGTCCGGGTGGCGGAATGGCAGACGCGCTAGCTTGAGGTGCTAGTGCCCTTTATCGGGCGTGGGGGTTCAAGTCCCCCCTCGGACACCATCGCGGTGCACAAAGGTTCTGGCTGAAGATCAGCCGGAACCTTTTGCGTTTTCCGGCGGCGCGGACCCGGCCGCCGGGGCCCGCCGGGTCCGCGGACGCTCGGCGGCGCATTGCGCGATATGGCCGGGCTGGGGTTTTCTTGCCGGGTGAGACGCAGATCCCCGGTTCCGCCCGCCCCGCTCCCCCAGCGTGAGGGGATCGACCCCGTCCGGGTGCGGCTGCCCGCCGATCCGGGCGGGGTGTGGGGCACGGTCCGGGATCATCTGGTGGACCGGTTCCAGGGGGCGATCGGGGCGCAGCGGGTGGACGCGATGCTCGGCGCCGGACGGTTCGTCGGGACGGACGGGGCGCTGCACGGGGGCGAGCCGTACGAGCCGGGGCGGTATGTCTGGTTCCACCGCGACTTCGCGCCGGAGGTGCCGGTGCCGTTCGAGGTGCGGATCGTCCATCGCGACGAGCGGATCGTGATCGCCGACAAACCGCACTTTCTCGCCACGACTCCGCGTGGGCGGCACATCACCGAGACCGCGCTGGCCCGGCTGCGGCGTGAGCTGTCGCTGCCCGCGCTGCAGCCCGCGCACCGGCTCGACCGGCTGACGGCGGGGCTGGCGCTGTTCGTCGTACGGCCCGAGGACCGGGGCGCCTACCAGAGCCTGTTCAGCGAGCGGCGGGTGCGCAAGGAGTACGAGGCGGTGGCGCCGTACGACGGGCGGGTGGCGTTGCCGGTGACCGTGCGCAGCCGGATCGTGAAGGAGCGCGGGGTGATCGCCGCGCGCGAGGAGGCCGGTGCCGCGAATGCGGAGAGCCGGATCGAGCCGGCCGGACGGCGGGGCGGGCTGGGGCGGTTCCGGCTGCTGCCCGCGACCGGCCGTACCCATCAGCTGCGGGTCCATATGAACGGCCTGGGACTGCCGATCCTCAACGATCCGGTCTATCCGGTCGTCGGGGACCCGGCCCCGGACGATTTCACCGCGCCGCTTCAACTGCTGGCGAAGGTACTGGAGTTCACCGATCCGGTGGACGGGCGGCCGCGGCGGTTCGAGAGCGGGCTGCGGCTGGCGGCGTGGGACCGGGATCCGGTGGCGTGATCGTGGGACCCGGGTGCGGCGGGCCGCTGATGCCGGCCGCTCGGACGGGTTCACGGACGGCGGCGGGGCGGCAACGGGGGCGGGGGCGGCGGCGGTGCGCGTACGGATTCAGGGTCGAGCAGGAAGCGGAGGCCGGTGAGGCGGTCGCCTTCGGGCTGACGATGACCCTGGTGTGGCTCTCCTTGGAGATCCTGCGGCTGCTGTCGTACCTCCGGTGGTGGTGAGGAACCGTCCGCGGCTCCCCCTCCGCACGGAATTTCCGGTGCGGACGGCCCCCGGGCCTGCGTAGGGTGCGCAGGTCGGTGGAGGGGGAGAGGGGCTGGGCGGGCGGATGCTGATCTTCGATGCGGATGACACGTTGTGGGAGAACAACGTGGTCTTCGAGCGGGTCATCGACGAGTTCGTGGAGTGGATGGCCCGTCCCGGGCTCGACCGGACCGGGGTGCGGGCGGTCCTCGACGGGATCGAGGCGGCGAACGCGGTGACCCTCGGATACGGCAGCACGGTGTTTCTGCACAGCCTCGGCGAGTGCGTGGCGCGGCTGCGGGGACGGGCCGCGACGGCCGAGGAGTCGGCGCGGATCTCCGGGTGGGCGGCGGCCTTCGACAAGGACACGGTGGAGCTGCTCCCCGAAGTGGCCGAGACCCTGGCCGAGCTGGCCCGGCGGCACGATCTGCTGCTGCTGACCAAGGGCGACACCGCGGAGCAGCAGCGGAAGGTGGCGGCCTCCGGGCTCGGCCGGTACTTCCGTGACGTCCACATCGTGGCGGAGAAGAACACCGCCACCTACGAGGAGCTGACCCGCGCCTACGACCTGGTGCCGGCCTCGGCGTGGATGATCGGGAACTCCCCCAGGTCGGACATCCTGCCGGCCCGTTCCGCCGGCCTGAACGCGGTGTTCATCCCGAACGACCACACCTGGGTCCTGGAGCACGGCGATCTCGACCCCGCGGACGAGAAGGTGCTGCGGCTGCCGGCGTTCGGCGAGTTGCTGCGGCACTTCTGAGAGAGCTGAGGGAGGTGACTGCGGTGGGACCCAAGGTGCCCTGTGTGTTTGTGTGTCATGACGGCTCCGGGTGGGTGCTGTTGACGCGCCGGAGCACGGGGGCCAGGGATGAGCCGGGGACCTGGGACTGCGGTGCGGCGACGCTGGAGCCGTTCGGTGCGCAGGCCCGGGTTCAGGGCCGCTCTTCCACGTCCCGTCCGCCGGGCTGACCGCCGCGTTCACGGGCGGCGGGGCGGGGGGCTAACCCCCGCCCCGGGCCGTCTACAGCGGTGCGATGCCGGTCAGTTCACCGTCCTCCAGCGCGAGCCACCGGGTGATGCCGATGTCCCGGAGGAACGTCGGATCGTGGCTGACGACGAGGAGTGCGCCCTCGTAGGACTCCAGGGCCGTGACGAGCCGGCGGACCGACGCGATGTCGAGGTTGTTCGTCGGCTCGTCGAGCATCAGCAGCTGCGGGGCGGGCTCGGCCAGCATCAGCGCGGCGAGCGAGGCGCGGAAGCGTTCGCCGCCGGAGAGCGTGCCGGCCAGTTGGTCGGCGCGGGCCCCTTTGAACAGGAAGCGGGCGAGCCGGGCCCGGATGCGGTTGTTGGTGGCGTCCGGAGCGAAACGGGCGACGTTGTCGACCACGCTCAGCGCGGGATCGAGGACCTCCAGCCGCTGCGGGAGGAAGCGGTAGGGGACATGGGTCTGCGCCGCGCCGTCCCGCGGCGGGATCTCACCGGCGACGGTCCGCAGCAGGGTGGTCTTGCCGGATCCGTTGCGGCCGGTCAGCGCGATCCGTTCGGGGCCGCGCACCTCCAGGTCGGCGCGGGCGCCGTAACGGGCCTGCAGGGCGCGCAGGGTCAGGACGGTGCGGCCCGGCGGCACGGCGGTGTGCGGCAGGTCGATGCGGATCTCGTCGTCGTCCCGGACCGCTTCGGCCGCCTCGTCGAGGCGCTCCTTGGCCTCCTTGAGGCGTTCGGTGTGCAGGATGCGGTGCTTGCCGGCGGATACCTGGGCCTCCCTCTTGCGCTCGTTCATGACAATCTTCGGCTCGCGCTTGGTGGCGTTCATCTTGTTGCCGTAGCGGACCCGGCGGGCCAGCTTGACGTGTGCGTCGGCGAGTTCACGCTTCTGGCGTTGTACGTCGGCCTCGGCGGACCGCACCATCCGCTCGGCCGCTTCCTGTTCGACGGCCAGGGCGTGTTCGTAGGCGCTGAAGTTGCCGCCGTACCAGTGGATCTCGCCGTCGCGGAGGTCGGCGATCCGGTCGACGAGTGCGAGGAGTTCCCGGTCGTGGCTGACCACCACGAGCACCCCGGTCCAGCCGGTGACCGCGGCATACAGCCGCTGCCGGGCCGCCCCATCGAGGTTGTTGGTGGGCTCGTCGAGCAGCAGGACGTCCGGCCGGCGCAGCAGCAGGGCCGCCAGCCGCAGCAGGACGGACTCGCCACCGGACACCTCGCCGATGGTGCGGTCGAGACCGAGGCCGGGCAGTCCGAGCTGGTCGAGGGTGGCGCGGGCGCGCTCCTCGACGTCCCAGTCGTCGCCGACGGCGGTGAAGTGCTCCTCGCTCGCGTCGCCGCCCTCGATGGCGTGCAGGGCGGCGCGTGTCGCGGCGATGCCGAGCGCTTCGTCGACCCGCAGCCGGTTGTCGAGCGGGGCGTGCTGGGGGAGGTAGCCGACCTCGCCGGCGACCTTGATGCTTCCCGCGGTCGGGGCGAGTTCGCCGGCGATCAGCTTCAACAGGGTGGATTTTCCGGCCCCGTTGAGGCCGATGAGGCCCGTCCGGCCGGGGCCGACGGCCAGCGGGAAGTTCTCCAGGACGGGGCTGCCGTCGGGCCAGGTGAAACCGAGGCCGGTGCAGACGATGGCCGCGGAGGACGCGGAGGACGCGGAGCTGGATGACTTGGACACAAGGGTCTCCTGGGCGCGGGTGAGAGTGCGGGGATGCGCAGGGAGACACCGCGTCAGCGGAACGCCGGGGTGGTCGGGTACGCCGTAGGTACGCCGAGGTCGCGGACGGGCCGCGCGAGGCATGATTCGCCGCTCCGGATACCGGAAGCGCAGGGCGGATCACCGTCGCGGGCGCGGTGTCTCAAGGACCTCAGACGAGCAACGGCCTTCTCCGATCGGCGGCAATGGGACCGAGACCGACGATACGGGGGACGCCACCCAAACGCAAACGCTATTTTCGTTGCGTTTGAGTTCCCGCGGTGCGGTGCGCGTCCCCCGGGCCTCCTGCTCCCCCGCTCCACTCCCCCTACTCCCCCTGCTCCCCCGCTCCGTCGCGCGGGCGCAGACGCACGCGGGCCGGGCCGGTCGCCTGGAGGGTGATACCGGCGGCGACCGGCACCTCCTTGTCCACGGCCTCGACTTCGTACGCACGCAGCAGCACCGCCAGCGCCAGCACGGACTCCAGCATCGAGAAGTGCTGCCCGATGCAGGCGCGCGGCCCGCCGCCGAACGGGAACCACGCATAGCGGTGCCGTTCCGCCTCCCGCTCGGGTGCGAAGCGCCGCGGATCGAAGCGTTCCGGGTCCTCCCACAGCTCCGGATGGCGGTGGGTGACCCAGGGCGCGACGACCACATCGGCGCCGGCCGGAATGCGGAAACCGCCGATCTCCGTTGCGGCCACGGCCCGGCGGCTGACGACCGGCGCCGCCGGATACAGCCGCATGGACTCCTTGAGTGCCTGCGTCAGATACGGCAGACGGTCCAGGTCGGCGGCCGTGGGGGTGCGGTCCCCCAGCACCCGGCCGATCTCCTCGCGGACCCGGGCCTGCTCCTCGGGGTGCCGGGCGAGGAGATGGAGGGTGAAGGCGAGGGAGGTCGCGGTGGTCTCGTGCCCCGCCAGGAGGAAGATCAGGACCTGTTCGCGGACCTCGGTCGCGTCGAGCGAGCCGTCCTCGTCGTTGCCGGCCGCGGCCAGCAGGGAGAGCAGGTCGTCGCCCCCGTCCGCCGCCACTCCGGCGCTCCCGCGCGCCGCCTGCCGGTCCGCGATGATGCGGTCGCACAGCGCGTTCAGCTCCTCGGTGGCGGCCCGCGCCCGGAGGTTGCCGGGGGTGGGCCACCCGCGCGGGACCTTGACGGGGGCATAGGCACGCCGCACGACATAGGCGTTGATGACCGGGGCGCACCGGTGGAAGGCGTCCTCGGCCGCCGCCGCGTCGAGGCCGAACAGGATCCGGGCGACGGTGCGCAGCGCCAGCCGGTTCATCTCGGGGACCAGGTCGACGGTGTTCCCCTCGGCCGTGCGCCAGCGGTCGGCGAGCGTGCCGGCCTCGGTCGCCACGGCCGCCGCGTAGCCGTCGACCCGGCGCTTGGTGAACAGCGGCTGCACCAGCCGCCGCTGCCTGAGGTAGTCGGTGTCCTGGCTGGTGAGCAGGCCGTTGCCGAAGGCCTGCCGGACCTCCTCGTAGAGCGGGTGGTCCTTACGGAAGTTGGCGCCCTGGGAGGCGAGGACCTGCTGCACGCCCTCGGGCGCGAAGACCGCGTGGAACACGCTGCGCAGACCGGGCGGTCCGGCCGCCAGGCGGATCACATCGCCGTGCGCACGCCGGGCGTTCAAGAACGTGCCGAGGGAGTCGCGCCGGAGGTCGAGCATCGAGCCGAGCACGGGGAGACCGGCCGGGCCGGGTATCTCGCTCACCGGTCCGGGACCGGGATGGGGGTGGGGGTGGGGGTGGGAGTCGGGGTGGGGGTGGGACTCGGTGGGGAACATGCCGGATGTCTATCCCGCGGGCCCGGGTTCCTACCCCGCATGCCCGGGGTGCTCACCCGTGGGCCCGAGTTGCTCACCCATGGGCCCGAGTTGCTCACCCATGGGCCCGGGGTGCTCACCCATGGGCCCGGGTTCGCCGGCTCTCGCGTCGTACTCGGCGTCGGCTCCCTCGTCGTACTCGGCGCCAGCTCCCGCGTCGTGCCCGGCGCCGGTCCCCGCGTCGTGCCCCGTACCGGCCCCCGTAGCATGAACCGGATGATCAGCAAGCCTGCCGGACGGGCAGCCTCCGCGGCCCCCTGCCGGATCACCGTGTGCCGCGGCTGCTGCTGCGGCGACGCGGCCAAGATCCCGGGTGTCGACCACGCCGGGCAGATACCGAGGTTGCGCGCGGCGCTCGACGGCGCGGCGCCGGTCCGGGCGTCGGAGTGTCTCGACGTCTGTGACCAGGCCAATGTGGTGGTCGTCCAGCCGTCGGCCGCGGGCCGGGCGGCCGGCGGACGCCCCGTCTGGCTGGGTCTGGTCAACGACGACGACGCGCTGGCGGACATCGCCGCCTGGATCCGGGCCGGCGGTCCCGGTCTCGCGGAGCCGCCGGGCGTGCTCGACCTGTATGCGATCAAGGTGTCACGGCGGGTACAGGAGGGGCTGGCGGGCTGAGACGTCGGGGCACCCCCGCGCCCCGGCATGTCCGCCCAGGTCACCGCCCCAAGAACACCGCCGCCGGTTACCGGAGTCTTACGGCAGCGAAGCGGGCCGCCCGCCACCGTGCGCAGTGGTGTTGGCTGGGGCCATGACGTATCTCCCGGAAAGGGCACGCTGACCCCGTGCACCGCGCCACGCCGCCCTCCGCGCCCCCGCCCGCTCCGCTGAACGGGCCGCCGCGCCGTGTCCTGGTCGTCGAGGACGATCCGACCGTCGCCGAGGTGGTCACCGGCTATCTCTCCCGCGCCGGCTACACCACCGAGCACGCCGCCGACGGTTTCGCCGCCCTGGACCGGGCCGCGGAGTTCCGTCCGCATCTCGTCGTGCTCGATCTGATGCTGCCGGGCATCGACGGACTGGAAGTGTGCCGCCGGCTGCGCCGTGCCGACGACGGCCCCGCGGTCCCGGTGGTGATGCTGACGGCCCGCGGTGAGGAGGCGGACCGCATCCTCGGGCTGGAGCTGGGCGCGGACGACTATGTGACCAAGCCGTTCAGCCCGCGGGAGCTGGTGCTGCGGATCGGCTCGGTGCTGCGCCGGGCGGAGTCCGCGCCGCCGGCCGCGGCGACCTCCTCCGTACTGCGGGCCGGGGATCTCAGTGCCGACCCCGGCGGCCGGCGCGCCGACCGCGGCGGACGGGAACTGTCCCTGACCGCCCGGGAGTTCGACCTGCTGGTCTTCCTGATGCGCCACCCCGGGCAGGTCTTCTCCCGGGAGGAGCTGCTGCACCGCGTCTGGGGCTGGGAGTTCGGCGATCTGTCCACGGTGACCGTGCATGTGCGGCGGCTGCGCGAGAAGATCGAGGAGGATCCGGCGGCGCCACGGCTGGTGACGACGGTCTGGGGCGCGGGCTACCGCTTCGACCCCACGGAGAACGAGGAGCCGCCGGTGGCCTGGCCCCTGCTGGGCGGCGAGCCGCGCGCATGACGGAGTTTCTGGTGATCGTGGCGCTGGCGGCGCTCGGTGCGGCGCTGGCGGGGCTGCTCGCCGCGCCCGCGGTACGGGTGCTGCGGCGGCGCTCGGTCGCGCTGTCGCTGTTCGCGGTGGCGGCGCTGGCGGTGGCCGCGATGGCGGCGGGGACGGTGGCGGTCGCCCAGGCGATGTTTCTGTCCGGGCACGACCTGGGCGTGGTGATGGCCGTGGTGGCCGTCTCCGGGGTGGTGTCGCTGGCGGCCGCGCTGCTCTTCGGACGGCGGATCGCGGCGGGCAGCCGGGAGCTGGCGCGCTCGGCCCGTACGGTCGGCAGCGAGGGCGGCTTCGTGGCGCCCGCCGAGCCGCCCACCGCCGAACTGGCCGCGCTGTCCCGGGCCTTGGAGGAGACCAGCGGGCGGCTGGCCGAGGCACGGGAGCGGGAGCGGGCGCTCGATGCCTCCCGGCGTGATCTGATCGCCGGGATCTCGCACGATCTGCGCACCCCGCTCGCCGGGCTGCGGGCGATGGCCGAGGCGCTGGAGGACGGGGTCGCCGAGGACACCGCGCGCTACCACGCACGGATGCGGATCGAGGTGGACCGGCTGGCCGCGATGGTCGACGACCTCTTCGAACTGTCCCGCATCCAGGCCGGGGCGCTGGCCCTGACGCTGTCGCGGGTGTCGGTGTACGACCTGGTGGACGATGCCCTCGCGGGTGCCCGGCCGCTGGCGCGGGCGAGCGGGGTGCGGCTGGTGGACGGCGGGGTGGTCCCGCTGCCGGTCCGGGTGGACGCCCAGCAGATCACCCGCGTACTGGGCAATCTGCTGGTCAACGCGATCCGTGCGACGCCGGCCGACGGCACCGTCGCGGTCAGCGCGCGGCACGAGGCGGGCCGGGTGGTGCTCGCGGTCGAGGACGGCTGCGGCGGCATCCCGCCGGAGGATCTGGCACGGGTCTTCGACACCGGCTGGCGCGGCGGTGCGGCACGCACCCCGCGCGCGGACGGCAAGGGCGGCGCCGGGCTGGGGCTGGCGATCGTCCGCGGCATCATGGAGGCCCATGAGGGCCGGGCGACGGTACGCAATGCCGGGTCCGGCTGCCGCTTCGAGGTCGAACTGCCGTCGGCGGAAGTCCAGGGGGAAGCACAGGGGGAAGCACAGGGGGAACCGCGCCCCGAGCAGCACACGGAGCCGCCGACGGCGTGACGTACGGGCGCCCGGCATCAGCGGGCGGCGGCGCATCCGCTCCCCCGGACGCCCGTGTCAAGGGCTCACCACCCGGCGGTACTCGCATCGTGGGCGAGTGGCGGCGACACCGCGGCGTTCCGGGTGCCGTTGCCGGCCGCCGGAACGATCCTGACGGGGACGCGTGCCCGGCAAGGGGAGCGGTTGGCCCACCACTCCAGGTGTGCGGTGCGCTCGTCGCGGTCCCTTCGTCGAGGGTATGCGGCGTGGTGGCAGATCCACGGCCGAGTGTCGCGCGGGACGACGGCTCCCGGCCGCGGCGACAGCCGCCCCCGGGGAGCCGCTAAGCGTCGCCCTGGCCCCGGTTTCCGCCCTCGGCCCGGTCACCGTTCCCGTTCCCGATCCTGTTCCCGATCCCGATCCCGTTCCCGTGCACCCACAGCGGATGCTCGCGCCTGGCCCAGCCCGCGTCGACGGAGCCGGTGCGCAGACCGCGGCGTGACTCGGGATCGCCGAACGCCTTCCAGACATGGCCCGCGATCACGATGATCACGGCGAGCGCGAGCCAGTCGTGGACGAAGGTCGCGCCGGTGCGCCAGACCAGGGGGGCGAGACCGGTGAACCACATCAGCAGGCCGGTGCCGAGCATCACCAGGACCGCGCCGGCGATCCAGGCGGCGTAGAGCTTCTGGCCGGCGTTGAACTTGCCGGCCGGGCGGCCCCCTCGGCGGCGCAGGGCGGCGCGCAGCCACTGGCGGTCGTGCGGGCCGTAGCGGTTGAGGCGGGTGAGGTCGGCGCGCAGGGCGCGGGAGCCGAGGCCCAGCAGCAGGGGGACGGGCAGCAGGATGCCGGACCACTCGTGGACGGTGACCATCAGATGGCGGCGGCCGACGAGTTCGGCGAGGAAGGGGAGGTAGAGGCAGCCCGCGGTGAGGACACAGACGGCCATCAAGGTGGCGGTGGCGCGGTGCACCCGGTGCTCGGCGGGGGTGAAGCGGGGGACACGGGGGCGCGCCGTGGTGGTGGACCCGTACCGGCTCTCAGGTCGTCGGGGCATCGTCGCGTCCGTTCGACCGGCCGACCCAGGCGTCGACGTCATATCCGAGGTTCTCCCAGTATCCGGGCTGGACGTGGTCGGTGACGGTGATCCCGGACAGCCACTTCGCCGACTTGTAGAAGTACATGGGCGCGACGTAGAGGCGCACCGGACCACCGTGGGCGTGGCCGAGCGGCTTGTCCTGCATCCGCAGGGCGACCAGGACGTCGTCGCGGCGGGCCTGTTCGAGGGTGAGGGATTCGCTGTAGGCCCCGTCGAAACAGGTGAAGCGGACGGCCTTGGCCTCGGGGCGGACGCCCGCGGCGTCGAGGAGGGTGGACAGGCGTACGCCCTCGAACGGGGTGCCGGGCACCCGCCAGCCGGTGACGCACTGGACATCGCGGACGAGCCGGGTCTGTGGCAGCCGGCGCAGGTCGGCGAGGCGGTAGCCGGCGCGGTGGCGGACCAGGCCGTCGACCGTGAGGCGGTAGGTGCGCTCGTCCTTGTCCGGTACGGAGCCGGTCACGGAGTAGTAGCGGAAGCCGCCGCCGCCCGGGAGCAGACCGGTCAGGCCGGTGGGGTCCTGCTGCGCTGCGGCGCCGAGGGTGCTGTCGTAGGCGCGCTGCAGGAAGGGGGCCGTGGCGACGCCGGCCGCACCGGCGGCGAGCATGCCGAGCACCACACGGCGGCCCACCGGGGTCCCGCGCCCGTCCTCGCCGCCGCCCGCCGCACGGGCCGGGTTCACGTCCTTGGTCACCCTCCGATTCGAACACCCCGTGGGCGCCGGGGCCAGTGTCCGGGCCCCGGCGTCAGACTTTCGTCATCAGCGCCACGGGCCACGGGGCGGCGGCGTCCCCGGCCCGGCGGAGCGCGGTGGCCCGTGCGGCCCGGAAGGCGGCTTCGGCGTCGCCGCCCGGGTACGACCACGGTGCGCGCGTGGGGTGCGGGCCGATGCGCTGGAAGAGCGCGGCGGCCTCGGCCATCCTCCCGTGGTGGAACGTGGCATGGGCGAGAAAGTTGAGGTCGATCGTGCGGCGGGGGTGGTCTTCGCCCTCCCATTCCAGCCACCAGTCGACGGCGGTCTGCAGGATCTGCCGGGCCCGCCGGGTGGACCAGTGGAGCCAGTCCGCGGGGTCGGGTGGCGCCAGGCCGGCCGCGGCCAGTACGCGGTGGCGCTCGGTGTGCGCCACGACGGGCAGGAGCGCGAGCGGGGAGTCGGCGGGGGCGCGTTCCGCGGCGCGGGCCGCGAAGACATGGGCCGGGTGCCGCGGGTCGACGGTGACGCCCGGCAGCTGCTCGGCGAGGGACGCCGTCATGAGGTGGTGGGCGTGATGGTGGTCGCGGTGGCGGGCGCGCACCTGGTGGAAGGCGTGCGTCCGTTCGTCCGGGGTGCCGGTGCGGCGGGCGAGGATCAGCGCGCCGAGCCAGGGGGTGGGGTCGTCGGGCAGCATCCGGGCGGCGGTGGCGCAGGCCTCGGCGGCGGCCTCGGCGGAGCTCTCGCCGCGCAGAGCGAGATGGACGGTGGCGAGGGCCAGGAGGGTGGCGGCGTCGCCGCTGTCCGGTTCGGTGAGCTGCCAGTCGCCCGCCCGGACGGCGCTGCCCGGACAGGTGGCCAGAACGGTTAATCGGTGGCCGCGCAGGTCCCAGTCCTCGCCGGTCCCGGCGAGCAGGGTACGCGCCCTGCCCCATTGGCCGAGCGCCAACGCATCGGCGGCGATGGCCAGTTGGGTGTCGCCCAGGGCCGGGGCGAGGACCGGGGCACCCGGACAGCGGGCGCGTCCGATGGGTGGTGACGGCGGTGGCGAAGGGGAAATCGAAATCACGGGTCAGGGGCTCCATGGCGCGCCGCACCGGCCGTCTCACCGCATCGAGTCGTCCTCGGCGGGAGGGACCGGATCCGCGCGCGCCTCTACAGAGGGTGATGGCTTGGTCCACACCAGTCATCACGCACAGCAAAGCGGTACGTAGAGCTCTGCGTCAAGACGGGAAAGGGAATGGCCGGATCCGCCAACCCTCCTTCCGCATTGCGGAATTGAGTGGGCGCACACCGGAACTCGGCCGGGTGTGACGCTCCGGGAGACCCGTCGCGCCGCCTTCTGTCCCCTCCGGCCTCTCCGTCCGTCCGGCCTCTCCCCCTCCGGCCTCTCCGTCCCTCCTGCCGTCCAGCCCCTCCCTGCCCCGGCCCGTCAGGACACCGCTCGCGCCGCCGCCCATCCCGCCGTCCGCCCGGAGAAGAGGCAGCCGCCGAGGAAGGTGCCCTCCAGCGAGCGGTAGCCGTGCACCCCGCCGCCGCCGAACCCGGCCGCCTCGCCCGCCGCGTACACGCCGGGCAGGGGCGCGCCACCGTCGGTCAGCACCCGCGAGGAGAGATCGGTCTCCAGACCGCCGAGCGTCTTCCGGGTGAGGATGTTCAGCCGTACGGCGATCAGCGGTCCGGCCTTGGGGTCGAGCAGCCGGTGCGGGGCGGCAGTGCGGATCAGGCGGTCGCCGAGGTAGGTGCGGGCCCCGCGTATCGCGGTCACCTGGAGGTCCTTGGTGAAGGAGTGCGCGATCTCCCGGTCCCGGGCCACGATCGCGTCGCGCAGCGCGTCCTCGGCTATCAGCGGCTCCTCGGTCAGCTCGTTCATCCGGCGCACCAGATCGGTCAGCGCATGCTCGACGATGAAGTCCGCGCCGTGGTCCATGAACGCCTGCACCGGGCCCGGCGCGCCCGCCCTGGCCCGGCCGAGCACCCCGCGGACGCTCTTGCCGGTCAGATCGGGGTTCTGTTCGGAGCCGGAGAGGGTGAACTCCTTCTCGATGACCTTCCGGGTGAGTACGAACCAGGTGTGGTCGTGCCCGGTCCGCATGATGTGTTCGAGCGTGCCGAGGGTGTCGAAGCCGGGGAACAGCGGCACCGGCAGCCGCTTGCCGCGGGCATCCAGCCACAGCGGGGACGGGCCGGACAGGATCCGGATGCCGTGCAGCGGCCAGACGGGGTTCCAGTTGTCGATGCCCTCGGTGTAGTGCCACATCCGGTCGCGGTTGATGATCCGGCCGCCGGCCGCCTCGGTGATGCCCAGCATCTTGCCGTCCACGTGCGCGGGCACCCCGGACAGCATCCGTCGCGGGGGCCTGCCGAGCCGCTCGGGCCAGTTGGCGCGCACCAGCTCGTGGTTGCCGCCGATCCCGCCGGAGGTGACGATCACCGCCTGGGCCTTGAGCTCGAAGGCGCCGGCCACCTCACGGCTGCTGGGCCTGCCGCGCTCGGCGTCCGAGGGCTCCAGGATCTCGCCGCTGACGGTGTCCACGCTCCCCGCGGTGCGCGACAGCCCGGTCACCCGGTGGCGGAAGCGCAGCTCCACCAGGCCACGGGCGGCGCCGGCCCGCACCCGGCGGGCGAACGGGGCGACCAGGCCGGGCCCGGTGCCCCAGGTGATGTGGAAGCGGGGGACGGAGTTGCCGTGCCCGGTCGCGTCATAGCCGCCGCGCTCGGCCCAGCCGACGACGGGGAAGAACCGTACGCCCTGCCGGTGCAGCCAGGAGCGCTTCTCGCCGGCCGCGAAATCGACGTAGGCCTCCGCCCATTTGCGCGGCCAGTGGTCCTCGGGCCGGTCGAAGCCGGCCGTGCCCAGCCAGTCCTGCCAGGCCAGCTCATGGCTGTCGCGGATCCGCAGCCGACGCTGCTCGGGGGAGTCCACCAGGAAGAGACCGCCGAAGGACCAGTGGGCCTGTCCGCCGAGGGACTGTCCGGGCTCTTGATCGAGGAGGATCACCTTCCGTCCGGCGTCCACCAGCTCCGCGGTGGCCGCCAGGCCCGCGAGCCCCGCTCCGATCACGATCACATCAGCGTCGTACGCCATCTCAGCCTTCTCCTCAACGGGGCACACCGGGCGCCCCGGCCGCCGGGTGGAATGATCCTCAGCGCACCCGACTGCCGCGTCAACCATGTGATTACCGCGCGGTACACCAGGGCGCGCAGGAGAATGGTGGGTGACGAGGGCCACCCCACGCCCGCCGCCGGATGACTATCCTCAGGCGCATCCCCCGCCCCGCGCGATACGAGGTGCGACGTGACGGTGATACTGCTCGCCCTTGGAGCGGCCTGCTGTCTGGGACTCGGTTTCGTGTTTCAGCAGGCCGCGGCGCAGCACGCCCCGATGAAGGACTACCTGTCCGTACGACTGCTGCTGGACCTGGTAAGGGTGCCACTGTGGCTGGCCGGTATCGGGCTGATGGTGGTCGGGATGGCACTCGGCGCGGTGGCGCTGGGCATGGGCGACATCACCCTCGTGGAGCCGCTGCTGGCGACCAATCTGCTGTTCGCGATGGCGCTGTCACGGCGGCTGACCCGGCAGCGGCTCGGCCGTAGCGGCTGGGCCGGACTGTGGCTGCTGGCGGGCGGGGTCACGGCCTTCATCGTGGCCGGGCGTCCGCAGGGCGGACAGCGCAACGGCGATCATCTGTGGCAGTGGCTGATCATGGGCATGGTGCTGGGCACCGCCTTGCTGCTGGCGGCGGTCGCCAAGCGGGAGCGGGTGCATGTGAGTCTGGAGGCCGCGCTGCTGGGCATCGCGGCAGGGCTGATCTACGGGCTGCAGGACGCGCTGACCCGGATCAGCGGTGAGCACTTCGGCGCGGGCGGCTGGTCGGCGCTGCTCACCAGCTGGCAGCCGTACGCCATCGTGGTGCTCGGTGTGCTGGCGCTGGTGCTCGTCCAGAGCGCCTTCGAGTCGGCGCCGCTGCGGCTCTCGCTGCCCGCGCTGACCGCCGCCCAGCCGCTGGCCGGTATCGCCTGCGGGGTCGGGTTCCTCGGCGACCAGCTCCGGGTGACGCCCGGCGCGCTGGCGTGGGAGGTGGCCGGGATCGTCGCCGTCGTCGCGGGCATCGTGCTGATCGGCAGCCATCCGGCGATGCCGCCGGGGTCCGGCCGGAGGGAGAACGTACGGGAGCTGCAGCCGCGCTGACGGGGCCCGTCCCGGCCGCTTCCCCCTCGGTGGCAGCCGCTTCCGGAGACGGCCGCCCGGTGGGCCCCGCCCCGGGCCCGGGTGGTTGCATGGCCCCATGACCGATCAGCAACCGCTCAGCGCGGACGAGATCCTCGACGTCGTCGATGAGAACGATCAGGTCGTGGGGCAGGCCCCACGCGGTGAGGCATACGCCCGCCGGATGCGTACCCGGGCGTCGTTCGTCCTCGCCCGGGACGACCGGGACCGGATCTTCGTCCACCGCCGCACCCCGCAAAAGCTCGTCTTCCCCGCGCACTACGACATGTTCGTGGGAGGGGTGGTCGGCACCGGTGAGACCTACGACCAGGCGGCGCTGCGCGAGGCGGAGGAGGAGCTGGGCGTCCAGGGGCTGCAGCCGCCGGAACCGCTGTTCAAGTTCCTCTACGAGACGGCCGAGCACACCTGGTGGTCCGCGGTCTACCAGGTGCGCTGCACCCTGCCGGTCGCCCCGCAGGAGTCGGAGATCGACTGGTACGCGTTCCTGACGGAGGAGGAGCTGACCCGGCGGCTCGGGGAGTGGCCGTGGACGCCGGACGGGCTCGCCGCGTACCGGCAGCTGGTCACCCGGCGGGAGGCGGGGGAGCTCTGATGCACCCCGGGCACGGGACGGGCCGGCCGATAGGGTTTCGGCCATGATCCTCACCGAGGGACTGCGGTCGGCCGGCGCGGCCGTACGGCTGTGGTTGTCACCCGCGCGGGTCCGCGACGAGGGCGACACGCCCGACTACCGCTTCTCGCTCGCCAATGAACGCACCTTTCTCGCCTGGCTGCGCACCGGGCTGGCGCTGGTCGGCGGCGGGTTCGCGGTGGACCAGTTCCTGCCCCGGCTGCACCAGGGGCTGCGGGTGACCTTCACCGTCGTCCTGCTGGTGGGCGGCGCGCTGTGTGCGCTGCGGGCGGTCAATCACTGGGTGCGCTGCGAGCGTGCGATGCGGCGCGGCGAGGATCTGCCGGTCACCCGCTTCCCCACGGCGCTGGCGCTGGGCGTCGGCGTACTGGCGGTGGCGGTGGTCGTGCTGGTCCTCGTGGGCTGGTCCGGCTAGCCGATGACGGGCGGAGCGCGGCCGGACGCGGGGGCACCGCGGCCGGCTCCCGACCGGGACCCCGGGCTGCAGCCGGAGCGCACCAGGCTGGCGTGGCGGCGTACGACCCTGTCCGCCACGGCGGTGGCGGTGCTGGCCGGCCGTCAGCTGCTGCGGAGCGCGGCCCCGGGACCGGTGGAAGTGGTTCTGGCAGTGCTGATGGGGCTGCTGTGGATGGTGTTCGTGGCGCTCGCGCACCGCAGGATGCAGCAGATGACCACCGGCCGGCCACCGGGCCTGCCGCCGCGGACCGCGCTGCTGCTGGTCGGCAGCACGCTCGCGCAGGCGCTGTGCGGCGCGTTGATCCTGGTGTGGCCGGGGCACTGAGACGGGGCGCGGTGCCCCGAGGCGGGCCGCGGGGGTACGGTGACGCGACCCTCGTGATCACCGGATCGGGCACGGACCCCGCCCCGGCGAGGGGCATACAGAACCACCGGACGAGGGGACACACCCGCATGACCGACTCGGCAGCACGGAACACACCGGAGGGGACCCCGTCGGCACGGACCTCAGGGCCCGGCGCCTTCGGGCCGGACGCCGCCGGACCGCCGGCCGACGGGAGTCCCGCAGGCGCCCCGCCCGCCGCCGGGCACCCCCTGCCCGAGCCCTACCTCACCGAACTGGCCGCCGGTGTGCACGCGTTCATCCAGCCGGACGGTGGCTGGTGCCTGAACAACGCGGGCCTCGTCACCGACGGGGACGCCACCCTGCTCGTGGACACCGCCGCCACCGAGCGCCGGGCGCGCCTGCTGCGCCGGAGGATCGCCGAGAGCGGCGCGCCCGCGCCCCGGATGGTGGTGAACACCCACCACCACGGCGACCACACCTACGGCAACTGTGTGTTCACGCCCGGGGCCACGGTCATCGGGCATGCCTCCTGCCGCCGTGAGCTGCTGGCCGCCGGGCAGCAGCTGCATGCGGTGTGGCCGGGAGTGGAGTACGGCGACATCCGTCTGACGGCGCCGGAGGTCACCTACACCGACGAGCTGGCCCTGCACGTCGGCGACATCGAGGTGCGGCTGATCCATCCGGGCGTGGCGCACACCACCGGCGACACGCTGGTCTGGCTGCCCCGGCAGCGCATCGTCTTCGCCGGCGATCTGGTCTTCCACGGCGGCACGCCGTTCGTCTTCATGGGTTCGCTGGCCGGATCGCTGCGTGCCCTGGAGCTGCTGCGCACCCTGGACGCGGTCACCGTCGTGCCCGGGCACGGTCCGGTGACCGGCCCGGAGGTCTATGACGACATCGAGCGCTATCTGCGGTTCGTCGGCCGGCTGGCGCGCGAGGGCCGGGCGGCCGGCCGTACGCCGCTGGAGGTGGCCCGGGAGGCGGACCTCGGCCCGTTCGCCGAGCTGGCCGAGAGCGAGCGGCTGGTGGCGAATCTGCACCGGGCGTACGCGGAGCTGGCGGGCGCCGCACCGGGTGCCCCGCTCGACCCCATGGTGGGGTTCGCGGACATGACGGTCATGAACGGCGGGGTGCCGATGGCCTGTCACGCATGAGGCCGGCCCCGTGCGCCCGGTGCGCAGGGGCGGCCGCTGCGGGAGGGTCACCGGAGCGGCGGGATCCGCCGGCATGGCGGAAAACCCCCGCGTGACCGACGCCCCACGCCCCGTCACTGGACTCCATACCGACTAGTCGGCATGATCGTGCTGCGACCGATGGACCGTCCACTCCGTACGGAGGAGCACGATGAGCATGGGCACCCCTCCCCCACAGGCCCGAGGCGGGGCGGACGAGGATCCTCCCGGCCTCGGCCTGGAGCGACTGCGCGCGCATCTGGACCGGGAGCGGCCGGGGCTGGCCGGCGGCCCGCTGCGGGCCCGGCTGATCGAGGGCGGGCGGTCCAACCTCACCTACCGCGTCACCGACGGTGCCGCGTCCTGGGTCGTCCGCCGGCCGCCGCTCGGCCATGTGCTGGCCACCGCGCACGACATGCGGCGCGAGCACCGCGTCATCAGCGCCCTGCACGAGACGCCGGTGCCGGTGCCCGAGACCCTGCTGCTGTGCGAGGACGAGGCGGTCATCGGCGCACCCTTCTATGTGATGGAGCTGGTCGAGGGCGTGCCGTACCGCACGGCCGGCGAGCTGGCCGCGCTCGGCCCCGAGCGCACCCGGGCCGTGGTGCTCTCCCTGGTCGATACGCTCGTGGACCTGCACGCCGTGGACCCCGAGGCGGTCGGGCTCGGTGACTTCGGCCGCCCCGAGGGCTTTTTGGAGCGGCAACTGCGGCGCTGGGGCCAGCAGTTGAGCGCCTCCAAGAACCGCGACCTGCCGGGGATCGACGAGCTGCACGAGGCACTGGGCCGGGCGCTGCCCACCTCGCCCGCACCGGCCGTCGTACACGGCGACTACCGCCTCGACAACGTTCTGGTCGGGGCCGATGACACGATCACGGCCGTACTGGACTGGGAGATGTCCACGCTCGGCGATCCGCTGACCGACCTCGGCCTGCTGGCGATGTACAGCTCGGACCTGGGCCTGCCCGAGTCGCCGGTCAGCACCACCAGCGGCGCCCCCGGCCACCCCTCGCCGGCCGAGCTGATCGAGCGCTATGCCGCCCGCTCCGGCCGGGACACCTCCGCCCTCGCCTGGTACACGGCGTTCGCCTGGTTCAAGCTCGCCGTGATCCTCGAAGGCATCCACTACCGCTTCACGCTCGGCCAGACCGTCGGCGCCGGGTTCGACCGGATCGGCGAGCTGGTCCCCGTCTTCATCGAGCACGGACTCACCACCCTCAAGGAAGGCTGAGGCACCCATGGACTTCGCATTCGACGCCCGGACCGAGGAACTGCGCGCACAGCTCCTGACGTTCATGGACGAGCATGTCCACCCGGCCGAGCAGACCGCCCATGAGCAGCGGGCTGCGCTCTCCTCGCCGTGGGACACCCCGGCGGTCGTCGAGGAACTCAAGGCCGAGGCCCGCCGGCAGGGCCTGTGGAACCTGTTCTTTGTGGATCAGCACAGCCTCCCCGGCGCGGAGCACGGCGCCGGCCTGACCAACCTCCAGTACGCCCCGCTGGCCGAAATCACCGGCCGCAGCCCCCAGTTGGCGCCCACCGCGCTGAACTGCGCGGCGCCGGACACCGGCAATATGGAGGTGCTGGCGCAGTTCGGCAACGAGGCGCAGCAGAAGCAGTGGCTCCAGCCGCTGCTGGCCGGCGAGATCCGGTCGGCGTTCGCGATGACCGAGCCGGAGGTGGCCTCGTCGGACGCCACCAACATCGAGACGCATATCGCGCGGGACGGCGACAGCTACGTCATCAACGGGCGCAAGTGGTACATCTCCGGGGCGATGAACCCGCTGTGCCAGATCTTCATCGTGATGGGCAAGACCGACCCGGACGGCGCGGACATCCGCCGCCAGCAGTCGATGATCCTGGTGCCGCGCGACACTCCCGGCCTGGAGGTCAAGCGCGCCATGCAGGTCTACGGCTACGAGGACCACTACCACGGCGGCCACGCCGAGGTGGTCTTCCACGACGTGCGGGTGCCGGCGGCCAACCTGATCGGCGAGGAGGGCGGCGGCTTCGGCATCGCCCAGGCCCGGCTCGGCCCCGGCCGGATCCACCACTGCATGCGGCTGATCGGGATGGCCGAGCGCGCGATCGAGCTGATGTGCCGCCGCGCGGTGACCCGTACGGCCTTCGGCGAGCCGCTGGCCCGGCAGGGCGTCGTGCAGGAGTGGATCGCGGACGCCCGGGTGGCGGTGGAACAGCTGAGGCTGCTGGTGCTGAAGACCGCCTGGCTGATGGACACCGTCGGCAACAAGGGGGCCCACACCGAGATCCAGTCCATCAAGATCGCCACTCCGCGCACGGTCGTGGGCATCCTCGACAAGGCGGTCCAGCTGCACGGCGCGGGCGGCGTCAGCCAGGACTTCCCGCTGGCGGAACTGTGGGCCGGCGCCCGCACGCTCCAGCTCGCGGACGGCCCGGACGAGGTACACCAACGGTCGCTGGCACGACGGGAGTTGAAGCGTTACCTGTAAGGCGTTACCCGTAAGGCGTTGCCGGTCCGGCGACGCGGCCCGCGGTGACCGGACCCGCGGACGGACAGGCGCCCGCCGGCAGCGCGGGGCGCCCTTCTTGGCCTCCGAAGTGGGCCCCGGCCCGGGTGGGTGCGCCGCTATCCTCGGGGGATGCGTATCGGAGAACTGGCGCGGCGGACCGGGGTGCCGGTTCCGACGATCAAGTACTACACGCGGGAGGGCATGTTGCCCGCGGGCGAGCGCATCAGTCCCAACCAGGTCCGGTATGCGGATTCGCACATCCGGCGCCTGAAGCTGATCCGCGCGCTGACCGAAGTGGGCGGACTGTCCATCGCGGCTGCCGGTGAGGTGCTGTCGGGGATCGACTCCCCGGGCAACACCGTGCACGGCATGCTCGGGACCGCGCAGTCGGCGGTCAGCCGGGTGGCCGCCGAGCGGGGCACCGACGAGACATGGGAGCGCGCCGAGCGGGAGGTCGCGGAGCTGGTGCGGCGGCACGGCTGGACGGTGCGCCCCGAGAACCCGGGGTGGCAGACGCTCGTACAGGTCGTGGTGGCCTTGCACGAGCTCGACCGGAGTGAGCTGCTCGCGCTGCTGGACCGGTACGCGGAGGCCGCGTCGATCCTCGCCGCCGCCGAGCTGGCCGCGTTCGACAGGGTCCCGAGCCTCGACGCCAAGATCGAGGGCGCGGTGCTCGGGACCGTACTCGGCGACGCGGCGATGGCCGGGCTACGGCGGATCGCCCAGGAGGACGTCTCGCGGCGGGTGGCGGCGCGGACTCACCCGGGGTGAACGGGTTCGCCGGCCGGTACGAGGTGATGCACCCGGGCCGGCGGCAGGTTGCCCAGCACCAGTTCCGTACGGAAGGTGTGCCGGTCCAGTATCCGGCGCAGTGCGTTCTGCCCGTTGAGGGCGTGGATGCGCGCCGCTCCCCCGGTGAAGGTGCGGCGCACCGTCTGCCCTCCCACGTAGCCGAAGAAGGAGAGCGTGCCGCCGGGCCGCAGGGCGCCGAGCAGCCGGTCGAAGATGTCCGTCGTCGTCGGGGCGTCGAAGTTCGCGAACGGCAGACCGCAGACGATCGTGTCGTAGCTGCCGAGTTCGTGCTCCTGCACCAGGCCGGTGAGGAACTGCAGCCGCGGGTCGCCGCCGTGGACACCGCGCAGGATGTCGACGAAGCGCGGGTTGGCCTCGACCAGATCAAGGGTGTCCTCCCGGCCGAGCGCACCGGCGATGTGGCGGGTCACCGCTCCGGTGCCCGGCCCCACCTCCAGGACCGCGCGGGGACGGCCGGGGCTGGGGATCAGGTAGCGGGTCAGGGCCCTGCTCAGCCGGGGGCTGCTCGGCGCGATCGCGCCCACCTCCCGGCGCGTCCGTGCGTACTCCCGGAGAAACAGCGTCACTTCAGCCACAGGGCCACCCAATATCGGTAGTGATAGCAGTACTATCGATACCGTAAGTTACCGATGGCGGATCGGGACACCCCCGAGCCGGATCCGCCCCTGTGAGTGTTATCGCCCGGGGCGCATGCCCACTGGCCTTGCGCGCAATCCAATAAATTCCGGAAGATGCGGTGCGGGCCCTGCCGGGCCCGCCGCGCGGCAGCCGGGCTCACCCCGGCGTGACCGGCCCCCAACGCACGGTGAGCAGATGCGGCCGCTTCACCCCGGGAAAATGTGGCCGAGAAGACACGGCGCCGGCCCCGGGCCACGACGCCGGACCGCCCGCACCCACGGAGCCACCGGACCCGCCTGCCGTCTCACCGGACCGGCCTGCGGACTCACGGCCGCAGGGCGCGCAGCAGCAGCTCCGCGAGATGGTCCGCGACCTGCTGCGGGCTGAGCGGCCCGTCCTCGCGGTACCACGTCCCCAGGTGGTGCACGGAGCCGAAGTGGTAGTCCACGACGAGGTCGGCGGGGATGTCGGCGGCGAACACACCGGCGCGCTGGCCCTCCTCGACCAGGGCCCGGAACCGCTCGTGGTAACGCCGTCGTTCGGCGCGTACCTGCTTGTCCTTCTCCGGACTGAGGTGGTGCATCGAGCGGAAGAAGATCTTGGTGTCGTCGAGGTTCTCGATGGTGGTGACGACGACATCGGCGGCCGCGTCGCGCAGTCGCCGCTCCACCGGCGCGTCGGCGCCGGCGAAGTGGTCGAGCCGCTCCTGCTGGAGGCGCAGGACCCGGCCGTAGACCTCGTGGAGCAGATCCTCCTTGGAACCGAAGTAGTGATACAGGGCGCCCTTGGTGACGCCCGCCGCATCGACGATCTCCTGGACGGAGGTGCGGTCATAGCCCTGCTCGGCGAAGAGCCTGGTGGCGGTGGCCAGCAGCCGCTGGGCCACCGGCTTCGCACTGCCGTTGCCGTTGCCGTTGCCGTCCTTCGTGCCGGCCATCGCCCTCACCTGTCCTTCGTGCTCTCGTCATGCGCGGTGGCGCAGCTCCCGTCGGAGGATCTTGCCACTCGTGGTCTTGGGAAGCTCGGCCAGGATCTCCACCACGCGGGGATATTTGTAGGCCGCGAGCCGTTCCTTGCAGTAAGCGGCCAGCTCGGCCGGTTCCGGGGCGGTGCCGGGGCGCAGGCTGACATAGGCCTTGACCGACTCGCCGCGGTAGGCGTCCGGCACCCCGACGACCGCCGCCTCGCGCACCGCCGGGTGGCTGTAGAGGACGTCCTCCACCTCGCGTGGCCAGACCTTGAAGCCGGAGGCGTTGATCATGTCCTTCTTGCGGTCGACGACATACAGCCAGCCGCCGGTGTCCATGAAGCCGATGTCTCCGGTGCGCAGCTCGCCGTCCGGGAGGACCTCGGCGGTGGCGTCGGGGCGGCGCCAGTAGCCGGGGACGACCTGGGGGCCGCGGACCGCTATCTCGCCCTGCTCACCGAACGGCAGGTCCGCGCCGTTCTCGTCGGTGATCCGTACGACGGTGTCGGGTCCGGGTACGCCCACGGCGAGCGTGCCGGAGACCTTGTCGACGGGCGCTTCCCGGCCGGGCGGGACGCTGGCACAGGGGGCGGTGCACTCGGTCAGGCCGTAGCCGTTGTGGAGGTACGGCCCGAAGTCGGTGCGGAACTTCTCGACGAGGGCGGGCGGCAGCGGCGCGCCGCCCGAGGACATGGTCCGGAAGGACGCGAAGTGGTCGCGGGTGACGCCGGGGTGGGCCATCAGCGCCATATAGGCGGTGGACGGGCCGACCGTATAGGCGGGACGGTGCTCCAGGAAGGCGTCCAGGACGACACCCGCGTCGAAGCGGTAGGCGAGCGCGAGGGTGCCGGAGTTGGCGACGCAGGCGGCCAGTTCGCAGACCATGCCGGTGATGTGGAAGAGCGGGGCGAGCGCGAAGTAGGTGGCGCCGTCGGGCAGGCCCAGGCCGGTGCGCTGGCGTTCGGCGTTGTAGGTGATGTTGCCGTGGGTGTTGGTGGCGCCCTTGGGGGTGCCGCTGGTGCCGGAGGTGTAGCTGATCAGCGCGAGGTCGCCGGCGGTGGGCTCCGGGTCGGCCGGCACCGCACGGGTCCTCCCCCGCTGCCCCGAGGCCGTGGAAGGTACCCCCGCTCCGGTGCGGGCGACGGTCAGCAGATCGTCGGCGCCCTCCTGCGGCCCGAGCCGCTCACCGCGCAGCACCCGCCGGTCGTCGCGGGTCTGCAGATCCCGCTCCCGGGCGGTGAGCGCGATCCGTACGGACGGCGTCCGGGCGGCGGTGGCGCGCAGAAAGCCGTCCCAGGTGTGGTCGGCGCAGATGACGGCGGTGACCTCGGCGTCGTCCAGGATGTGCCGCATCTCGGCGGACTTGTACATGGGGTTGACCGGCACGACCACACCGCCGGCCTTCCAGACGCCGAGCAGGGCGAGCACGAAGTGCGGGGTGTTCTGCAGCATGACCGCGGCCCGGTCGCCGCGCCCGAAGCCGCGCCCGGCGAGGTGGACGGCGATGCCGTCGGAGAGCGCATCGGTCTCGGCGTAGGACAGCCGGCCGTCGAAGTAGGCGAGCGCCGTGCGGCCGGGGACGCGGCCCACCGCGGCCCGGAAGGCGTGCAGCACCGAGGGGGGCGGCTGGACGGGGGCACGCTGGGCGTCACTGAGCTGTGCCAGCCACGGCCTGTCCTGGTAGGAGGTCATCGGGGTGCGGCCCTTTCTTCCTGATCGCCTGATCATCCCTGCGGGGGAGGCACCTGGGTGACGCGGGGTGACCTGCCCCGCCCGGCCGGCCCGTCACCCGGCCTGCCGGGGCGTACCCGCCTCAGGGGCGGCCGCCCTCGGCCCGCTCCAGCTTCCGCTGGAGGTGGTTCATCCCGTTGAGCCAGCGGTCGGGGTCCGCGGCCCGCGCGGTGTAGTAGTCCGCGACCTCCGGGTGGGGCAGGACCAGGAAGCGGCCCTCGGCCATCGCCGCGAAGAGCGCCTCGGCGACGGCCTCGGGCTCCACGGCCGTGGGCGTCAGGACCAGGTCCCCGGCGGCTCCGGTGGCGGCCAGCATGTCGGTGCGGACGCCCTGGGGGCAGATGGCGTGGACGTCGATGCCGCGGTGCCGGTAGGTCAGCGAGAGCCACTCGGCGAAGGCGTAGGCGCCGTGTTTGGTGACGCTGTACGGGGCCGCGGCGACCATGGTGAGCAGGCCGGCGGCGGACACCGTGGAGATGAAGCGCCCGCTGCCGCGCTCCAGCCACTCCGGCACCAGCTCACGCGCGGCCCGCACATGAGCCATGACATTGACGTCCCAGGCGAGCGTCCAGTCCTCCTCGGACGCCTCGGGCCCGCCGCCGGTACCGACCCCGGCGTTGGCGCAGAAGATGTCGATGCGGCCGCCGAGCGCCGCCCGCGCGGCCGGGACGACGGCGGAGGCGTCGCCGGGGACCGCGACCGCCCCGATCTCCTCGGCGGTCTTCGCCGCCTTGGCACCGTCCAGATCGTTGACCACGACCCGGGCGCCCTCGGCGGCGAACCGGCGGGCCAGCGCGGCACCGATCCCCCCGCCCGCCCCGGTCACGACAACGGTCTTGTCCCGTACGGCTTCCACGCTGGGTCTCCCTCGGTCGCGTCGGTTCGACTGACAGGCAGACTAACCAGTCGGTATGTCCTGACGGAAGAGCCCGTTGTCGTACGGCCGGGTCCGTTCCGCCACGCCCCCGAGCGCGTTAGCGTGCACACGACACGTACCCGGTTGATTCCCTGATCACGGAGGTGTGCGCATGGCTCTGTCGAGACGCGTTCTGCTCGGGCGGCTGGCGGCGGCCGGTGCGGTGCCGGCCGCGGGCCCCGCCCGTGCGGCGTCGCCGGCGCCCGGCGGGCGGCGGCGGGTGCACACCGGCTTCGACCGGCTGTCCGCCGACGGCTACCGCCTCCTGGACGGCCACCGGGCCGGCATCGTCACCAACCCCACCGGCGTCACCCAGGACCTGCGGCACATCGTGGACGTGATGCACGCCGACGACCGGGTGCGGCTGACCGCCGTCTTCGGCCCCGAGCACGGATTCCGGGGCACCGCGCAGGCCGGCGGCTCCGAGGGCCGCTACGACGACCCGGCCACCGGCCTGCCGGTCTACGACACGTACAACAAGAGCGGCCGGGAACTCGCCGCCGTCTTCACCGCCTCCGGTGTGGACACCGTCGTCTTCGACATCCAGGACGTGGGCGCGCGCTTCTACACCTACATCTGGACGTTGTACGACTGCATGGTGGCGGCGGTGCTCGCCGGCAAGCGCTTCCTGGTCCTGGACCGGCCCAACCCGGTCACCGGCCGCCCGGCCACCGGCCCGGTGCTCGACAAGGCGTACGCCTCCTTCGTCGGCCGGGAGCCGATCGCGCAGGCGCACGGGATGACGGTGACGGAGCTGGCGCTGCTGTTCAACGGCGAGTTCGTCCCGCAGGCCGCCGGCCGCCCGGTCGAGCTGGAGACCGTCCGGATGACCGGCTGGCGGCGCGGCGACTTCTTCCCGGCCACCGGTCTGCCCTGGGTGCCGCCGAGCCCCAACATGCCCACGCCCGACACCGCCCTCGTCTACTCCGGCACCTGCCTCTTCGAGGGCACCAACCTCTCCGAGGGACGCGGCACCACCCGCCCCTTCGAGCTGCTGGGCGCGGACGGCATCGACCGGCGGTGGGCCGCGGCCGTCACGGAACTGGGCCTGCCCGGCGTCCACTTCAGGGAGGCCTACTTCGCCCCGGCCTTCTCCAAGTTCCAGGGCAGGACGATCGGCGGCGTCCAGCTGCATGTCCACGACCGCGCGGCCTTCGACCCGGTACGCACCGGCATCGCCCTCCTGGTGACCGCGAAGCGGGTCTGGAGCGGCTTCGCCTGGCGGCCGGACCACGGCATCGACCGGCTGACCGGCTCCTCGGCCGTGCGGACGATGACCGACGCGGGCGCGGGGCCGGACGACATCGTCGCCGCCTGGCAGGAGGGCCTCCAGCGCTTCCGCGTCGTGCGGCGGCGGTATCTGCGCTATCCGTGAGGGGCGTTCGCCGGTTCCGCCGCCTGCGGATCCACCGGGAGGTACGCGACGGCATCCACGACGCCTTCCTCACCCCCGGGTGCGCACCGAGCTGCCGGCGACGCCCTGACGCACTCCGGCCGGAGTTCTCACCGCTTCGACGTCGCCCCACTCCTCAACGACCACCTCGTCGCCCACCGACAGCTTTCCCGGCCGCACCACGGAGAACTTCGCACCGAACACCACACCCCCACTCACCGCTCGCCGGTAGCCGGCGAGGGTGCGCAGCGGCTCCCGCCCCTGCCGTGCGCCGGCCTCCTGATCGACCAGGGTGACCGCGCACCGCACCGCGAGCTTGGCGTAGCCCAACTCGGCCCCGCCGATGGTGATACGGCGGGCGCGGTCCTCGGTGTGCGGTACGGCCGCCCAGTCGCCGCCGTCGCCGTGACGGCCGTGACCGTCGCCGTCGCCGGGGCGGCTGTCGACGACGATGTTCGGGCGGAAGCGGTTCATCGGCAGCGGCGGGGCGCCACGCTCGGCCATCCGCCGGTTGAGGAGGGTGAGGGAGGAGCGGGAGAGCAGGTGCACGGCACTGCTGTCGGCGTAGCCGGAGGGGCCGGGCGTCAGGCCGTCGGCGACCCGGTCGTGCTCGGGTGGCACGCGGACCAGGCGGCTGGGGGCGCCGAGGAACTCCGAGAGCCAGGCGGCGGCGTCGGCGCCCTGGTCGATCCCCTGGAAGGCGGCGCCGAACAGATCGACGTCGCGGCGCGGCGCGGACGTGGTCACCTCAAGGCACGCCGTGCCGTAACGGCCTGTTGCGTCGGCCGAATCCAGCGTGAGCCGGGTGCCGTCGGTGCTGATGGCGGGCCGGATCAGGGCGAGGCGGGGGTGGCGTCGCTGGGTGCGGTAGACCCCGTCCTCGCTGATGACCATGAAGCTGCGGTCATGCGCCAGACCTGCCGGAGTGAGGAGCGCTTCGCTCACCGGCGTGCCCGCGCACCCCTTGACGGGGTAACAGATCAGGTCCGTGATGCCAGACATGTGCCGCCTCCTTCGGTCGACAGCCAGAGGAGAGCATCAGTCCTGGCGGGGTGGCGCCATGAGGATCACCACCGCCCGGCAGGAGAAGCTCACCCGCTGCCGTGCGGTGCGGCAGCGGTATCCACCGTACGGGGTAAGGGCATTGGGCCGGTCGCGGTCCGGGCCTGGCTCGGTCTCAGGAGTCGAGACGGGCCGTTTCACCCCTTGACTGTCCCCGGCTCCGAGCCGGAAAGTGCGCTGGTGAGCAGTGACGCGACAGCAGCACGGACAGCGGCGGAAACCTCAGCGGATTCTCCGGCGGAGACGGGCGGGGAAGCCGGCGGCGGGGAGAGCCTGCGCCGGGTGGCGGTGGCCTCGTTCATCGGGACGGCCATCGAGTTCTACGACTTCTACATCTACGGGACGGCCGCCGCGCTCGTCCTCAACCAGGCGTTCTTCCCGACGCTCAACCCGGTCAACGCCACCCTCGCGTCCTTCTCCACCTACGCGGTGGCGTTCGCCGCGCGGCCGCTCGGCTCGGTGATCTTCGGCCATTTCGGGGACCGGGTGGGCCGGAAATCGGTCCTGGTCGCCTCGCTGCTGCTGATGGGGCTCTCGACGGCGTGCGTCGGGCTGCTCCCGGGCTATCGCACCTGGGGCATCTGGGCGCCGCTGCTGCTGATCGCGCTGCGCTTTCTGCAGGGCATCGGCCTGGGCGGTGAGTGGGGCGGGGCCGCGCTGCTCGCGGTCGAGCATGCGCCGCGCGCACGCCGGGGGCTGTATGCGGCGTTCCCGCAACTCGGCCCGTCCGTCGGGTTCTTCGCGGCGACCGGGGTGTTCTGGCTGTTGTCGGCCGGACTCGACGATGCGGCGTTCCGCTCGTGGGGCTGGCGGGTCCCGTTCCTGTTGTCGTTCCTGCTGGTGGGCGTCGGGCTGTTCGTACGGCTGAAGATCAGTGAGACGCCGGTCTTCGCGAAGGTGCTCGACGCCCAGGAGGCCGCCAGGGTCCCCGCCGCCGAGGTGCTGCGCCGGCACCCGCGCGAACTGCTGCTGGGCGCGGGCAGCATGATCATCGCGTATGGCCTCTTCTACACCGCGACGACCTACTGCCTCTCGTACGCCACCGGCACCCTCGGCATCTCCCGCAACACCATGCTGGGACTCTCCCTCGTCGCCTGCCTCTTCCTGGCCGCCGGTACCTGGCTCGCCGCCACCCGCTCCGACCGTGCCGGCCGCCGCAGGCTGATCCTCGCCGGGAGCGGCCTCGCGGTGGTGTGGGGACTGCTGCTCTTCCCGCTGCTGGACACCGCACAGCCGGTGCTGATCGGCGTCGGCATCGGTGGCGCGCTGTTCTGCATGGGCGTGGTGTACGGCCCGATGGGCGCCTGTCTGCCGGAACTGTTCAGCGCGACGGTGCGGTACTCGGGCGCTTCGCTGGCCTACAACCTGGGCGGCGTGCTGGGCGGCGCGGTGGCCCCGCTGGCCGCCACCCGGCTCCAGTCGGCGTACGGCTCGGCCTCGGTGGGCTGGTACGTCAGCGCGATGGCGGTCGTCTCGCTGCTGTGCGTATGGGCGCTGCCGGAGACCCGGGAGCGTGAGCTGGTCTGAGGTGTCGTTCCTGCCCCGCGCTCACGACCTCAGCCACCACCGCCCGCTCTCCCCGGACAGTGCGTCCCACAGGAGGTTGAGGGGATGGCCGGGGGTGCAGGAGTCCCGCTCCCCGCGGCGGGTGAAGACGCCGACGAGCACCTCGGTCCGGGGGCCCACCTCCCCGACGATCTTCAGGGTGCGCAGTCCGCCGGCCTCCGGGAGGCTGCCGTCCGCGGCCGCCTCGCCGATGCCCCGGGTGACCAGCATCGCCCCGCTCACCACCCCCGAGCGCAGCAGTTCGAAGCCGTAGTGTGCGGCCTCGATCTCGGCCGCGATGGAGAGCTTCTGCCGGTAGTCGGGGCCGTACCAGGAGGTCAGGAAGCGGCCGATCAGACCGCGCGCGGAGACGACCAGCGGCAGCCGGGGCAGGTCGCGGGCGCTGAAGGAGGTGCCGGGGAGCCGCTCCGGCGGCAGGTTCGTCAGCAGGGAGAGCCCGCTGCGCCGCCATTCCATCACCTCGTACGGAGCCAGCAGTTCCGCTTCGTCCGCCTCGGTGACCACGACGCTGCCGCAGACCAGGTCGAGTTCCTTGGAGCGCAATTTGGCGAAGAGGTCGCCGGTGCGGACGTGGGTGACCTTGAGATCGACGTCGTCGCGCTCGTAGTCCTCGGTGACGCGCTCCACCGCGTCCAGCAGAAAGCCGAGCGTGTAGCGGGTGGTGCCGACGGACAGCGTCCGGCCGAGCCGCCGGCGGGCGTCGTGCAGACCGTCCGACCACTCCCCCAGGGTGCGCCGCGCCAGTTCGACGAGTGCCTCGCCGGTCGCGGTGAACAGGGCATCCTGCCCGCGGCCCTGCTTGAGGACCAGCTCCTCACCGCACAGCGCGGAGAAGGTGCGGTTCATGGTGTCCAGCTGCTTTTGCACACTGGACTGTTCGCGGCCCAGCCGGCGCGCGGCGCCCAGCGCGGTACCCGCCTCGTGGACGACGATCAGCGTGCGCAGCTGGTCCATGGTGGTATCCAGCAGCTCCGTCGGGTACTGCTGCGGACCTGACATGGCCATCCGCCCCTACTCGCTTTCCCATCCCCTGGAATTACAGGACTGTGCAGCATAACCCGTGCGGAAAACCCGCCCGGGGACGGCCGGGAGCAGCGCGGGATTTATTCCGGAATTGACCGGAAGCGTTCGCGGACTCCGTGAAATGACCGCGGCCGTACGGAAGTTCCGGCTCCGTGCGGGAATCCGCACAGGCCCCGGGCGGGTGCCCGGGGCCTGCTGAGGGTGCGTGCGGTCCGCCGGCCGGGACGGGAGAAACCGGTCCGCCCGGTGGTCCGTCTCTACCGGTGTGCCGGGAACTCCACGACCTGCTGGTAGGTCGGCCGGTTCTGCCAGCTGATGGTGTCGTGGGTCAGACCGCCCACCGCCCGCTGGATGATCGCATCCGCACACCACTGGTCGCCGGCCTTGCAGCTGTCGTCGCCGGGGTAGACCTGCTCGGCCGTCTTCCCGCTCGCCTGCTGGAGCGTGGCCAGCAGGGTGTCGCGGCAGGCGGACAGGTCACCGTTGCCGCAGTACGGCTGCGCGAGGGGGCCCGCCACCTTGTCGCCGAGCACCGACCGCAGATCCTTGTCCGCGTAGCTCCACCAGCCGTACTGGAACGCCGATCCGGCGTGCGCCCCGGTCGGGCCGTGGCCGGCCGACGGGGATTCGTCGATGGCGAGGTTGGCGCGCAGCGCGTCGTAGAGGTCGCCGCCGAGGCCCGGCTTGAAGACGGCTTCGGTCATCAGCGGCCACCAGGCGTCCATGAGGCGTACGGCGTCGGGGTGGGTGTAGGTGTGCGAGCCCGCTGCGGTCTCCCGGCGCTGGGCGCCGTCCTTGCGCCAGGCCGCCAGCTGCTGGACCGCGGTCTTCAGCTTCGGGTCGGTGACGGGCTTGCTGCCCAGGACCCGCAGGAGGTCGGGCAGCACGTCCTCGCCGCGCAGATCGGTGACGGCGGCCTCGGACATGGCCCGGGTCAGCGACGCCCGGGTCACCCCGCCGTCCTTGGTCAGGGCACGCACCCGGTCGTCCAGCAGATTGCCGCGGTGCACCGAGCCGTTGCCGAAGCCGGCCGAGTCGTAGTCCTTGGCCTGTTTGTTGTTCCAGGAGATGTAGTAGTCCTGGTCGACCGACTGCGGATGCTGGGCGGGCGGGGTGTAGTCGGTGGTGTTGGTGGCCGGGTCGTAGCCCTTCCACTCGTAGGCGTCGTCCGCCTTGACGGGCAGGGACGGATCGACATCGGGGTTGCGGACCGGGTTGAGGCCGCTGTTGTAGAACGCGATGTCACGGGAGTCGGCGTAGAACCAGTTGAAGGCGTAGCCGATGTGCTGGGCCGCCTGCTGGAAGGTCTGGGCGTCGTGCACGAAGGACGGGTCGTTGAGCATCTGGAAACCGATGATCGAGTCGGCCTCGTGACGGTAGGTGGAGCGCTGCGCGGTGTAGGCGACGGGCTTGCCGTCGATGGTGGCGCGGTGGGTGACGGTCCCGTACTTGGTACGGAAGACCTGCATCCGGTAGGAGCCGGCCGCCGTCGGGTCGGCGACGGTGGGCTTCCAGGAGTTGGTGCGCTCCAGCTTCTCCATGGGGACACAGGCGCCGCGGTAGCGGTAGGAGGTGGAGTCCTTGGTGGGCGCGGAGCCGTCCGCGTTGCACAGCTCGACGGCGTAGGTGTCGGTGATGTCCTGGCCGGCGGAGGTGGCGCTCCAGGCGTAGTCCTGGCCGCGGCCGAGCTGGATGTACATCCCGACGCCCGCGAAGGAGGCGCCGCGGGCGCTGATGCCGGGTCCCTGGATCTCCTGGAGCATCAGCAGCTGGGGCGCGAAGTAGCCGGTCTGCGGGCCGAAGACGGCGACCGGGTGGCCGCTCGCGGTGTGCTTGCCGGAGACCAGCAGGGCGTTGGACATCCCGCGGTGCTGGGTGGGGTTGAAGCTGCCCTCGGGCAGTACCCCGTCCTTGAAGAGGCCCTCCAGCTTCCGGTACTTCTCCGGCGCCTTGACCGGGGTGCGGGGCGGCGTCCCGCTCTTGACGGTGGCCGCGCCGGTGCGGTCGAAGACCAGCGGCTCGGGGGTGACCGAACCGCGGTCGGGCAGCGCCGTGCCCTTGGCCTTGGCCGGTTTGACGGCGTACGGGAAGCTGCTGCCGTCGTGCAGGGTCTTGGCGGCCTCGGGATCGTTGCGCTCCCGGAAGGACTCCCAGACCTCGGTGCCCTTCTCGACGCCGTACTTCTGCTGGGCGGAGAGCAGCGCGAGGGCCGAGGGGACCTCGCCGCCACCGCCGTTGCCGAAGAGACCGCCGACGACGGAGGCCAGTGCTATCAGGTCGGTGAGCTGGAAAGGCTGGATCTCTCCGGCGTTGGTGATCGCGTCGACATGGCCGGTGAGGACGTACTCACCGGGGAAATAGCGGCCGTTCTTGGACTGTTCGCGGTAGGCGTTGATGCCGTCGACATAGGCCTGGGCGTCCGCCATGGCCTGCTTGCCGCGCTCGCCGTTGTGGTCCCTGATGTAGTCGACCTGCTGTTGCAGGTCCTCCTCGGTGTACGGCGCCTGCGGCCAGAACTGCTGCTCCAGGCCCTGGTTGGCGAGTGCGCCGCCGGCGAAGGAGGTCAGTTCGCCGCGGCCGATGTGACGGAAGAGGTCCATCAGCCACAGCCGGTCCTGGCCCGCGGCGTAGCCGGCGCCGTATTCGGTGCCGTAGCGGGTGGTGCCCTTGATGTGCGGGACACCGGTCTTCTTGTCCCGGGTGATGGTGACGTCGTCGCGGGGCGAGGTGACCTTGCCGACCTGGTCCTGGGGGACGCCGAAGGAGGAGTCGTTGAAGAACTGGGTGAGAGTGTCGTCGGTGAGCGACTGATAGCCGCTCGCCAGCGCGCCGTACGGGGCGAGCTGGTCGGTGGTGTGCTCGGGATGGGTGCCGAACAGCTTGTTGCCGAGGATCTCCATCAGGGTGGCGTTGCCGGTGGCGCCGGGCGGCAGGATGTCGGCGCACTGACCCTGGCAGTAGTCGTTGGCGTCGTTCGGCGCGGCAGCCATGGCCACGGTGGGGGGCGGTGCCAAGAACGTGGCACCCAAGGCGAACAGCGCCGCGGCGGCGGCAGCCCTGAGCCTTCCGGTACGTCGTCGCATTCCTGCTCCTCGATGGGGGTCCCCCTGCTCGTCAAGAGCGTGGGGGCGGGCGGGCGGGACGTTACCGGCGGTTATCCGCGACCGGAAGATGAACAACAGTCAACTTTCCTTCTTGCGCCGGAGTTTCTGCCCGCACCCGCCGTGACGCCTCGCAACATCGCCCCAAAACCGCAAGAAAGTTCGATGGATCCAATGGGCGATCGGTTACGTCCCATCCCCGTCCAGTCGGATCCTCCCCACGGAGGTGGGATGAAATGGCCGGTTTCAGAGCCCTCGCAGAACAGGTCCGCAATCCACGACTCGTCGCGGCTCAGCGACGCACCGCCCTGCGCAAGTGCCTTGAACGCTTCGCCCCTTACGGGCACCGGGCGACCTGGCACCATCTGTGCACCCGGGCCGGTATCGCGACCCAGGACCGCGATCCCGATCCGGAGCGGCTGATGGCCGCGCTGGGCGAGCTGGAAGAGGCCCGCGCCCTCTGGCTCGCGTACGAGCAGGAGTTCGCCGCCCGGCGCCGCAAGGAGAAGCACGACGGCATCCGGCAGCCCGGTGCGATTGACGAATGGCACCGGCGGACCTGGGGCGGCTGTGACATCGTGCCGTGCGAGTCACCGCAACGGCACCCCGCGGCCCGCCTCGCGGTGGTGCTGCGCAGCATGATCGCGGCGATGGAGGCGGGACGGCCGCGCCACGACTGCCCGGTGTGCGGCGGCACCCGCTTCGACTGGCTCCCGGACTCCGCGGCCGACCCGGCACCCGGGCCGGCCTGCCGGCAGTGCGGGGTGCTGGCCCCGGTGTCCGTCCTGACACCCGAGGTGCTGACCGCCGCCGGCCGGGTGCACGGGCCGGGGGCGTTCGCGGCGGCCTGACCGTCGCCGGGCGGCGCAGCTCAGCGCCGGGCACCGCCGAATACCGCAGCGCCCGAGGTCAGGGGCGCTGTCAGACCCTGCTGTCATCATCGGGGGCATGCTTCAGGTACGTCTCAACGGCCCCCGGACGGCTGCCGGTTCGGGGGCGGTGCCGAGCTCACCGCCCGCCCTCGCCGAGGCCGCGCGGCAGGCGGTGGCGGCCGGTGCCGACGAGGTCCATGTCCGCCCCAAGCCCCCGTGCGGCCGGGATCCGCTTGCGCCGCGGGTGGTGGCCGCCGCCCTGGAAGCCATCCGGGCGGTGGCGGACGTCCCGGTCGGGGTGACGACCGGCGCCTGGGCCGAGCCGGATCCCGCGCGCCGTGCGGAGCGGAGCAGTTCCTGCCTGTACGGCCTTTACGAGCTGCCCCTCAAGCTGAAACAACTGTTCACGGGCCGACCCCCGCACCGGCATCGCGCCCGGCCGGCGCCGGCCCTCCTGCCCGTACGGCACCAGGCCGTGCGGGCACCCGCAGGAGAGGGTGAACGTCCATGGCCGAACTGCACGATCTGACCGCGCTCGAACAGGCCGGGAAAATCCGGTCGGGTGAGCTCTCCCCCGTCGAACTCACCGAGCACTACCTGACCCGGATCGAGCGGCTCGACGACTCACTCGGCGCATTCCTCACCCGGACCCCGGAGATCGCCCGCAAGCAGGCCTCGGACGCCGAGAGCGAGGCCACCGCGGCCCGCCGTGAGGGCCGCGGACTCCCGCCGTTGCACGGTGTCCCCGTCCCGGTGAAGGACCTCAACCAGGTGGCCGGGGTGCGCTGCACCATGGGTTCGCGGGCACTGGCCGAGCACGTGCCGGCCGTCGACGACCATGTCGTCCAGAAGCTGCGGGCGGGCGGCACGATCCTGCTCGGCAAGACCAACACCCCCGAATTCGGGCTGCCTTGCTACACCGAGAACGACCTCGCGCCGCCCGCCCGCACCCCGTGGGACCTGGCGCGCTCGGCGGGCGGCTCCAGCGGCGGGGCGGCCGCGGCCGTGGCCGGCGGTCTGGCGCCGGTCGCGCACGCCAGCGACGGCGGCGGCTCGATCCGTATCCCGGCCTCGGTCTGCGGGCTGTTCGGCATCAAGCCCAGCCGCGGCCGGGTCAGCGGCGGCCCGCTGCTCCATGACGTCACTGGCCTGGCCACCTCCGGGCCGCTGGCCCGTACGGTCGCCGATGCCGCCACCTTGCTGGACGTCCTGGCGGGCGCGATGCCCGGCGACCCGTACGCGGCGCCGTCGCTGCCGCCCGGGGAGACCTTCGCCGACCACGCCCGCCGCGACCCCGGGCGGCTGCGGATCGCCTGCCTCACCGAGGCACCCGTCCCCGGTGTCGAGGTCCACCCCGACTGCCGCACCGCCACCACCGACACCGCCGCGCTGCTGACCGGACTCGGCCACGAGGTGGAGGAGCTGTCGCTGCCCGTCGACGAGGGCATTCTCCCTGCGTTCACCCGCGTCTGGTCGGTGCTGGCCGCCAACCGCCCGCTGCCGCCGGAGCGCGAGGAGCTGCTGATGCCGCTCACCCGTTATCTGCGGGCCCGCGGCGCCGAGGTCTCCGGTACGGACTTCGCCCGCTCGGTGTACGCGTTCCGGATCCTCGCCCAGTCCCTCGCGGACGGTCTGATGCCGCCGGGCACCGGCTATGACGTGATCCTCACACCGACGGTGGCCGCGCCGCCGGTTCTGGTCGGGGAGCTGCGCCATGACGCCGATCCCCAGACCGAGTTCGCCGCCATCGGCGCCTTCACGCCGTTCACCGCGCTCTACAACGCCACCGGCCAGCCCGCGGTGAGCGTCCCGTTGCAGTGGAACGCCGAGGGCCTGCCGATCGGGGTGATGCTGGCCGGGCGGTACGGCGACGAGGCCACCTTGATCGCACTGTCCGCACAGCTGGAGCAGGCCCGGCCATGGGCGGGCCGCACCCCGCCCATGTGGTGACGGAAGACGGAACAGGTGCGCCCGCCGGGCGGCGGGCGCACCCGCGCTCACGGCCCGCCCGTGCAGCACCCCGGTGCCTCCTGGTCGCCCTGCCCGGTCCGCTGACCCGCCGTATGCCGCTGGTGGTCACCGCCGGCGCGCTCCCTGGCCCCCTGCGGGTCCATGGCGCTCCGGTCGACCCGCAACCGCCGCGCACCGGGGCCCTGTTCGCCGAGGCCGTCGTACGGGTTCGACAGCGCGCACTTCTCCAGCGAGAGGCAGCCGCAGCCGATGCAGTCGGTCAACCGGTCCCGCAGTTCGACGAGCTGACTGATCCGCTCGTCCAGCTCGGAGCGCCAGACCTGGGAGAGCCGGGCCCAGTCGTCGCGGTTGGGGGTGCGCTCGTCGGGCAGCTCCGCCAGCGCGTCCCTGATCACGGCGAGCGGGATCCCGACCCGCTGCGCCGCCCGCACGAACGCGACCCGGCGCAGTGCGTCACGCGTGTAGCGACGCTGGTTGCCCGCCGTCCGGGTGCTGCTGATCAGCCCCTTGGACTCGTAGAAGTGCAGCGCGGAGACCGCGGCACCGCTGCGCGCGGACAGCTGGCCGACGGTGAGCTCATGGACCGTGTACGGAAGCTGGGGCACGGTTCCACCCTAGGGCCTGCCTGTCAGGTCCCTTCCGCCCCGCGCCCCGGCCCACCGGCACGGACCCGGGCCCCGGCCTTCCACGGGCGTTGACAGCGGGCACCGCGCTCAGCATGCTGAGCAAGCGCTTAGTAAACGTCGGCCGATGCACGACAGCGGCGGATGGATCCCGAGGAGGCGGACAAAGATGGCACAGCCCCGAGTGTTCGGATCGCTCGACGAACTGCGGGACGCAGTCGGTGAGGAGCTGGGCACCAGCGACTGGCTGGAGATCGACCAGAAACGGATCGACCTCTTCGCGGAGGCCACCGGCGATCACCAGTGGATCCATGTGGACCAGGAGAAGGCCGCGGCCGGCCCCTTCGGCACCACCATTGCGCACGGCTATCTGACGCTGTCACTGCTGCCCGCCCTCGTCCCGCAGCTGATGCGGGTCGACAACGTGAAGATGGGCATCAACTACGGCACCAACAAGGTGCGCTTCCCCGCCACCGTCCCGGTCGGCTCACGGCTGCGTGCCACGGCCCGGATCGCGGAGGTGACCGAGGTGCCCGGCGGTGTCCAGCTCGCCACCGTCGTGACGGTCGAGCGCGAGGGCGGCGACAAGCCGGTCTGTGTCGCGGAGACGGTCAGCCGCTTCCACCTGTAGCCGGGCCACGGCCGGGCCGGGGCGCAGCCCTCCCCCGGGGGGAGGGGCTGCGCCCGACTACTCCCCGGGGGAAACGGCCCGGTCCACGGGCGTGCCCACCATGCGCAGCACGAGGTCGGCATAGAGGGTGCCGACTTCGTCGGGCGTACGCCGGCCGTCCGCCGTGAACCAGCGGGCGACATCCACGCACAGCGACAGCACCGCAAGGGTGGTGCCCGGCACATCGTCGGCGTGGAACTCCCCGCTGTCCGCACCGTCTTGGATGATCTGCCGCAGCAACCGGTCGGTCCGGCGGCGCAGACCGGTGATCTCGGCGTAGTGCTCCGGGCTCAGCGCCTGTAGTTCGTACTGGATGACCCGGGCGGTGGTGTGGTGCTCCGCGTGCCAGCGGGCGAAGCCCCGTACGGCGTCGCGGAGGCGGTCCGTGGCGCTGCCACCGGCCCCGGCAGCGGCGACCATGATGCGCAGCGCCTTTTCGTGCCCGATGCCGCTGATGCGGTAGAGCAGCTCTTCCTTGGTCTTGTAGTGGATGTAGAGGGCGGCCGGGCTCATACCGGCCCGGCCGGCGATGTCACGGGTGGTGGTGGCGTGGTAGCCACGCTCGGCGAACGCCTCGACGGCGGCACCGACCAGGCGCCGCGCGGCGTCCGGAGTCACCCCGGCCCACTCCTGGTTCTCTTCTTCGGCCCGCTCCGCCGCCGCACCCATCGCCTGCCCCGCTCCTCGATCCGCCAGGAAACCTCCCCTGACGGATCGAACACCATATCGCGCTGCTGAGCAAGCGCTTAGGGGCTGGCGGCGGGCGGACCGGATACCCGTGGACGGGCCGGTCAGAAGGCAAGGACCCCGGTCAGCGCACGGCCGATGATCAGCTTCCGTATCTGGCTGTGCCCTCGCACAGGGGCATCACCCGGGCGTCCCGCGGCAGCGATGCCCACACAGCCCGCGGGAGCTTCTTCACGACCCCGCGGTCGGCCTGTTCCGCGCGGTCCCCTGCGGTGGCGTACGGGGTGACCTCACAGGCGGCGAAGCCCTCGGCGAGCTGCCGTACCGCGGTCCGCTCCGCACTGAGCTCCAGGTTCATCTCGGGCCCCTTGCGGACGAGAACGTAAACGTGAACGTGAATGCTTAATTAGCACTGCTAGTTTTTGGTGGATGGCCTCTACTATGTGCGTCATGGCCCGCCCCCGTAAGCCCCTGCTGAGCCGCGAGCGCATCGTCTCCACGGCGCTGGCGCTCATCGACGCCGAAGGGCTGCCGGCGCTCTCCACCCGCCGGCTGGCGGCGGAGCTGGGCGTGAGCGGGCCGTCCCTCTACAACCACTTCACGACCAAGGACGAGATCCTCGACGCGGTGGCCGACACGGTCATCGCCAAGGTCGATGTGTCGGCCTTCGAGGCGGGTGGGGACTGGCGCGCCGGGCTGCTCGACTGGGCCCGCTCCTACCGCGCGGCGCTCGCCGCCCATCCGCACATCGTGCCGTTCCTCGCCCAGGGCCCCGGCCGCCGCCCCGCCGGGCTGAAGATGGCCGACGCGGCGTTCGGCGGCATGGTCGGGGCGGGCTGGCCGCCCGCCCAGGCCACCAGGGTCTGTGCGATGGTCCGTTACTTCGTGGCCGGCTCCGCGCTGGGCTCGTTCGCCCGCGGCTTCGTCGACGACCCGGGCGCCTACGACCCCGCCGACTATCCGCACCTGGGCCAGGCCCACCTTCTGCCGGAGCATCAGCGCCAGGTGGACGAGGGCGCGTTCGAGACCGGGCTGCGGGCACTGGTGGACGGCCTGGCACTGCAGCACCCGGAACTCCTGCCGCCACACGAGCGCTGACCGCGCCCCGCGGCTCCCGGTTCCGTCGCCCGGCCGGTACGCGCGGGCCGGGGCACCTCCCGCGCCCCGGCCCGCCCTTCCTCACTCCTCCGTCCCGAACACCACCCACACCCGCCCGGCCCTGCCCGCCGGCATCGCGTCGAAGGCGGCCGGGATGCCGTCCAGGGCGATCCGCTCGGTGACCGGGGCGGAGAGGCCGAGTGCCGCCGGAGCGGACGTGTTCCGCGATGACGGGGAGGGCGTGGCGACGGGGTGCGGCACCGGCCGCGCCCCGCCGCCCGGCCGGATCAGAACTGCAGCGACTTGGTCTGCAGATATTCGGCCAGACCGTGCCGGCCCAGCTCGCGGCCGACACCGGACTGCTTGTAACCGCCGAACGGGGCGAGGGGGTTGAAACGGCCGCCGTTGATGTCGACCTGCCCGGTGTGCAGACGGCGGGCGAACGCGACCGCCTCGGCCTCGTCCCCCGCCCAGACCGCGCCGGCCAGGCCGTAGACGGTGTCATTGGCGATCCGGACGGCATCGTCCTCGTCCTCGTACTTCAGGATCGACAGGACGGGGCCGAAGATCTCCTCCTGGGCGATGGTCATCTCCGGGGTGACGTCGGCGAAGACGGTCGGCGCCACGTAGTAGCCCGTCGTGGCGGGCGCCTCCGGGCCGCCCGCCACGACCCGTGCGCCCTCGGCGATGCCCTGCTCGATGTAGCCGCGCACCCGGTCCCGCTGCTGGGCGTTGACCAGCGGGCCGACCCGCTCGCCGGGGACGTACTTGGCAGCCGCCGCCGTGGCCAGCTCGACGGCCTCGGCGTAGCTGTCCCGGTGGACCAGCATCCGGGTCCAGGCGCTGCACGTCTGGCCGGAGTTGGCCATGACGTTGGCGACGCCGACCGCGACCGCCTTGGGCAGATCGGCGCCGGGCAGGATGACATTGGCGGACTTGCCGCCCAGCTCCAGCGCCACCGGCTTGACCGCGGCGCCCGCGAGGGCACCGATCCGCTTGCCGACGGCCGTCGAGCCGGTGAAGGAGACCAGATCGACCCCCGCGTGCTCGGCGAGCGCCTGCCCGGCGACCGGGCCGAGTCCGGTGACGAGATTGAAGACCCCGGCGGGTATGCCGGCCGCATCGACGCACTCGGCGAACAGCTGGGCGACCAGCGGAGTGTCCTCGGCGGGTTTGAGCACCACCGTGCACCCGGCCGCGAGCGCCGGGGCGACCTTGGCGACGATCTGGTGCAGCGGGTAGTTCCAGGGCGTGATCGCACCCACCACGCCGACCGGTTCGAGCAGCACGGTGGAGTTGCCGATCTTCTCCTCGAAGGAGTAGGTACCGGCCAGTTCGGCGTACGAACCGCAGACCGCGACCGGCACCCCGGCGTGCACCGTCGCACTGAAGGCGAGCGGTGAGCCGAGTTCGGCGGTGACGGTCTCGGCGATCTCCTCGGTGCGCGCGGCGAGTTGGCCGCGCAGCGCGGTCAGCCGCTGGGCGCGCTCGTGGGGCGGGGTGGCGGCCCAGCCGGGCAGCGCGGCGCGGGCGGCGCGCACCGCGGCATCCACGTCCTGTGCGGAGCCGGCCGGGACGGTGGCGATGACCCGCCCGTCGGCCGGGTTGACGACCTCGATCGTGCCGCTGCCCTCGGCGGGCCGCCAGCTTCCGTCGATGTACATCGCGTCGTGCTGCTTCACGTCGTGGTCCTCCCGGGCCGGATACGGGTCACCCCCAAACTAGCGCCGGTAGTTTTGCGCCGCACACCGCAGACGAGGTCTGTCCTGAAGACCGCGGAGGTACCACCCTTGTTCAGGGCTGTTTCGGCAAGGCCGGCCAGCAGGGCGCCGGCCGCGACTGCCGGCGCCCCACGACGGATGCGCCTGATCCGGTTCCAGTGGGCGAGATCCCGCTCCCATCCCTGATCCGGTCACAGACGACTTCAACGATGAGGCGGAGGTGGCCGAAACGTCCCGGCAGACCGGGACGTCGGCGGCCGCGCTCAGGCGCGGCGGACCCGCCAGAGCCATGCGGACGTGCCGGCCAGCAGGGCGAGCATCGCCAGGTTGGCCAGGAGGGCCGCGGTCTTGCCTGTCCAGTCGGCGGTGGACCAGATCCAGATGCCGATGGCGACGGTCGGCAGGACGGCGGTGAGCAGTACGCCGGTGGTCTTCTGGACGGTGGTCCAGTGCACCGAGGTGCAGAGCAGCACCGCGCCGATGACGCGGAACAAAGTGCTGCAGAACTGCGCGCCGGGGACGTCGGGGAAGACCAGCGCGAAGAGGAACGGGAGGGTGAGCATCAGGAGCGGAACCAGGGGATGCACCTTGCCGCGCCGGCCGGGCGCACCGGCACCGCCCCGGGCCGAGGCCCCGGCGGCCCCGCTCCCCGCCTCCGCCAGCGCCGTCGCCACGATCGTGCGGGGGTCCCCCAGCTCCGCCAGGACCTCGCCGATCGCGGCGTCGGGACGTTCGGCGTGCGCCACCTCGATGTGTTCGGCGAGGTCGGCGAGGAGTTCCTGGCGACGGTCGGCGGGGAGTGCGGAAGCCTCGCGCCCGACGGCGGAGAGGTAGTCGTGTACGGGGTCGGCAGAGGTCTTCATGCGGGGTCTCCGGTGGAGGGGTGCGGGGTGGTCAGGAAGGCGTCGACGGCGTTGCGGAAGCCGGGCCAGACGCGAGTGAACTCGTCGAGTGCGGCCCGGCCGCTGTCGGTGAGCGCGTAGTAGCGACGGGGTGGTCCGGAGGCGGACTCCTGCCAGGTGGTGGTGACCAGGTCGTCGCGGCGGAGCCGGGAGAGCAGCGGGTAGACCGTGCCCTGGCTGGTGGCCAGGGCGCCGGAGTCCTCCAGGGTGTGGAGGAGTTCCACGCCATAGCGGGGGCGGTCCCGCATCAGGGCGAGTACGCAGTACTCCAGGACGCCCTTGCGTAGCTGGGCGGCGGCCCGGGCCTGCTTGGTCGAATCACCTGGTTCCATGCGATGCAAGATACCTGGTGGGGCAAGTGTATGGGAAGGGGGATGGGCGCGGACCCCCTTGGCCCATCAGCCTGGTGGTGCCGTGGCGGGCGTCGGCACACCGAGCTGCAACGACTACGCCCAGGCACTGAACCTCCTCGTCGACACCCTCGCCACCGGCCGCACGACAGCACCACCTGTTGAGCCGGGGCCGGCCGGACCCGGGCCGAGAACCGCAAGGGCGTTCCGACGTGAAGGGCGCGGCTGACACCGGCCGGGTGCGGTTCTCCCTCGCCCGCCGGCTGCTCGCCCCGTGTACAACCCGGCAGGCCCCCCGCCTGGCGGCCGACTTCGGGCCGGGCATGGACGCCCGTACCGCGTGGACGAGGGCGCGTCTGGCCCGCTGCCAGGACGAGCAGGGCTACGCGATGGCCCACCTGGACGGCCAGGAGCGCCCCACAAGTCTCCGCTCCCTGGATGCGCCGACCTCTTGAGGGGCAGAGGAGGGGCCGGACGCACCGGCACCGCCCCGGGCCGAGGCCCCGGCGGCCCCGCTCCCCGCCTCCGCCAGCGCCATCGCCGTCGCCGTCACCGCGATCGTGCGGGCCGCCGGACGGCTATGCCGGCCCGCGGCCCCCCGGAATTGCCCCCGCAGCGCGGAGGCACCAGGTGGGCGGCGACG